>CALGSR010000181.1 GCA_937902115.1 uncultured Bacillus sp.
GCATACCCAACAAAGAAGCATTGAGAAAACTTGTGTTTACATTCGATGGAGATTATGATCCGGATGTTATGCAGGTACTTAATCTTGCAACAGGCGTAGGGAAGACATATCTTATGGCTGCGTTCATCGAGTATTTGCGCAGACAGGGAATTGGGAATGTGATGATCGTTACACCTGGAAAAATAGTTCAATCTAAAACTGTGCAAAATTTTACTCCAGGTAACTCGAGATATATTGCCGGTTCGCAAGTCCCACCTGATATAGTGACACCTCAGGATTATTCTGCATGGATCACCCGTGTAAACGGGGCACCAACGCTTTCTTATGGTCGAGAGGTTCCGGTGCTAGCTTTTATTTTTAATATTCAGCAGTTAATTGCTCCAAAGGATATGGAAGGTGATACTCATGGGGCATCACAGGATGCCGAGAGAAGAAAGCCACGTAAGTTTGATGAAAATGCGGGAGTTCTCTTTGATTATCTGAAGAATCTGGATGATCTCGTCGTTATTGCTGATGAATCTCATTTGTATTCTTCAAGTGCAGTTGCATTTAATGCGGCACTTAAGGAACTAGACCCTGCGGCTTCGATTGGACTTACAGCATCTGTGCTTCCAGACGATCATGTGATATATGAGTATCCATTATACAAGGCTATACAGGATAAATATGTTAAGGCACCCGTTATAGCCTTTCGTAAAGGAGGATATGGAGCAGATCAAGCATCAGAAGAACAGCAGCTACGAGATGCATTGCAGTTAAGAAGAATTAAACAGGCATATTATGATGCCTACGCTGAACAGCAGGGAAAGGCTCACATTAATGCAGTTGTTTTTGTAGTATGTGCGGATGTGGATCATGCTACACAGGTCGCCCAGCTTCTTAGAACACCTGAATATCTTGGAAAAGACCTGGCTGTATTACAGGTGGATTCGAAGCATGAGGATGATACAACACAGAGTCTTCTCGAAAATATTGATCAAATCGATTCACCTGTTCTTGCGGTGGTAAGTGTTAATAAACTTAAAGAAGGCTGGGATGTAAAAAATATAGCAGTTGTTGTTACATTACGTGCCATGGCTTCAGAGGTCTTGACTCAACAGACTATGGGACGTGGCTTGAGATTGCCATTTGGAAAATACACTGATGTTTGGCAGGTTGATCAGCTCGATATTATTTCTCATCAATCTTTTCAGGAATTGCTTGCTGCAGAAAATGTGCTGCAACAGTTTGGATTGGAGGATGCTGTTTCCCAAACGGATAAGGACATGGTAAATGCTGAAATTCGAAGAGCGGCAGAACAGACAGAGTCATCTTCATCGGATGGCACCAACACAGATCATAGGCAGGAATCTAACAATGGCGAAGGCTTTGCCTATCCAACTGGTGAGGAATTATCAACAGAAAGCCATCCTGTTCGTGAAGACAATAATGATTCAGGTTTATCAGACAATGGAGCATCGACAGATGGTTTGGAAAAACCAACGATTGGTATAAGAACAATTGGGGATAATGGAATAGAAATCGATAATAATGGTAATGAAATTTCGTTGGAACCGGTCTTTATAGACAGAAATCCTCGGTTCAAGGATGTATCCTATAAATTCCCTGTTACGATTGTGAAATTGGAACAGCCACCTATCGATTTGTCCGAAATATCAGATAAAGATATAGAAGAGGCTGCAAAGAAAGTTACTTTAACAGGCGATGTTCTTTACCGAAAAGAAATTGTAGCCGCACTTGGGAAAAAACTGCGTGCTGTAGATGCAGAAAGTGCTGAGATAGATTCAATCCATATTGGATCTAGTGATGCAGCAGATGCATTGGTCAGACTTGTTATGTATATGCAGTTGGTCCCTTCAACTAAAGAAACGGCCCGTTATATTGAGAACTATCTTGTGCCTAAGTTTATGAAGTCTGTTACTATTGAGACATGGACAGTAAAGTCGCTCGATTCGGCGAGAACTCAATTACAGGATATTGTAAAGGCTTATATTGCCTCTGTTCAGAGATCGATTAAGGAAATACCGGTTATTCAACCAAAGGAGATGGACTTCGGTAGATATATGCTTCCTTTAGGTGATAAAATTTACGAGCCTATTGATTCAAGAGATCAGTTTGTACGTGGCCGGTTATATTCCGGATGGTTTAAGTCGATTTATACCGAGGAATCATTTGATTCATATAGCGGGGAATACGAACTTGCAAGACTCTTGAATACATCGCCACATATTATTTGGTGGCATCGATTACATCCACGTGATGGTGCGTTTATCTATTATAATTCTACGGATCGATACTTTCCTGATTTTGTGGCCTATGATGATGCTGGTGTACATTGGATTGTTGAAGGAAAGGATCAGAGAGGCCGTGACGATGAAAAAGTACAGGCAAAACGTAAGGCAGCAGAGTCATTAGTTAGGAGGCTGATAACGGTAGAAGAATATGTAAATCAAAAATGGGGTTATTTAATTGCCTACGAAGATGATCTTTCAAAATCAGATTCATGGGATGATCTTAAAGTTATAGCGCAACCTGTAACCAATACATTATAGTATTTTATATATGATAAATTTGGATTCTTGTAAAGGAAAAGACTTCATTTTGTCAACTTGTGGTCCAGTGTGCCACAAGTTGGCTTTTTTAATTTCTGGGATAATTGGGTTGTAGGGACACCCTACAGCGGGCGACATAGGAGCACGGGATTTTTTGCATAAAGTTTATGGAACTGTAGGCGTATCCTGTTATTCTTTTTTACTATTGTATCCCACAGAGACGTTGTGAAACCCACAAGTTCGTTGAATCCTTATGAATACTGGGGTTAGAGGGCACAACGGTGTTGTAAAAGTTACGTTTTATATGAAATGGACTAGATCTTCTGGTACAAATGCGTTGTGATATCCGCAACCAATTTGTGGGGAGAATTTTAGTCCTTTTTTGCAATCAGCTTTTTGAGGCTCCAAGTACTTAGTGAGGACAAAGGAAAGGAGCGCGAAAAATGAATACAGATATTTTAAAAAGTCTTCAAACAGTGTGTAGTGGTAGCCGCCCTTTGTAGGGCGGCTATTGCCATATATATGGAGGGGAAAGGAAAGTATATGACGCAAGGAATTGTAGTGAAAATATGGAATATAAGTGCGGGAGCTGGTACGAAATCAGCATCAGCACAGATTGGGAGTTACACATGATATCATGATTTTAATACAGTTTAATTCCCCCGAAATCATGGGAACTAGATAACAATAATTATAAATAAAAGCGATTTAGAATATAAGATTTAATGACAACTTGATTAACTTATCTTTCCACACAATAAGTATAGAACTGATTTTCAGATAATGTTCAACAAGAATTTTGTACTTATAAGGGAAAGGAGGATGGCGGCGCCTGTTACAGTTGAAGTAGTGGGGCCCTCGCCTAAGAATTAATGATGAAGAAAGAAGTCCCAATTTGGGAAAAATCGAATTTGACGCTGGAAGAAGCAGCTGCATATTTTGGAATTGGTATCAATAAGCTTAGACATCTTACAGATGATACAAATTGTCGCTTTGTTCTCTGGTGTGGAAGTAAGAGGTTAATCAAGCGAAAGTTGCTAGATGAGCATTTAGAAAAAGCGTATTCGATTTAAGATTGAACGTATATCAAATTACGCAGAGGACATATTTAGTATAAATAATACCGAATATGTCCTCTGTTACCAAGGGAGGATTTTATGGCCGTAGAGAGACGTAAAGACATTAAAGGACGTGTCTTAAAAGATGGAGAACATCAGCGTGCAAATGGAACTTATGAATATAAGTGGAGAGATAAGAAGGGGAAACGTCATTCTATCTATGCTAAGACACTTGATGAACTAAGAGATAAAGAAATTGACGTTTTATGGGATACCTTAGATGGTATCAGAGCTGATAAAAATGATATTACTATTAATGATCTATATAATCGGTGGGTACAGCTCAAAAAGGGTTTAAAACATAATACATTCCAGAATTACAAGTATATGTATACACAGTTTGTGGAGCCTGATTTTGGAGAGATGCATATAGTTGATTTAAAACGATCAGATGTTAGAGCTTTTTATAATCATCTCGCTGACTCATAGCATGTTAAAGTAAACACAATTGACAATATACATACAGTACTGCATCAAGTACTGGAATTAGGTGTTGAAGATGATTATCTTCGTTATAATCCCTCAGATAATGCCTTAAAGGAATTAAAAAAGGCTCACAACAATGATTCAGGAAAGAGAAGGGCTTTGACTATTCCTGAGCAGGAATTGTTTGAAAAGTATTTAAGTAAGAATGGGCAGTATCACAGATGGTATCCTATTTTGTAGTTATGATGTGGACAGGGATGCGTGTCGGCGAAATAACTGGTTTGCGTTGGTGCGATATTTATTTGGAAGAAGAAGCAATCAGTGTAAATCATACACTCGTATATTTTGATAAGGGTGGCTCAGAAAGATGTGGATTTGCCGTTAATACTCCAAAAAAAAGCCGGAGAAAGAATTATTCCTATGTTGCCAAAAGTTAAGGAAGCTTTTATAATGGAGAAAGAATATCAAAAGGAATGCGAAATAACTTGCGAGGCTACTGTTGATGGATATACAGACTTTATCTTTATCAACCGGTTTGGCGGTGTGCAACACCAGGGAACACTTAACAAGGCATTGAGACGTATTATTCGGGATTGTAATTATGAGATCTTAGATAATGCAAAGGGTAAGGAAGCTGTAACATTACCTCGCTTCAGCAATCACTCCCTCCGACATACGTTCACAACAAGAATGTGCGAAGCAGGAGTTAATATCAAGGCAATGCAGGATATATTAGGTCATGCTGATGCAGAGACGACACTTCAAATTTATACAGATGCAACTAAGGATCTCAAGAAATCCGAAATGATTAACTTTGGGGATTATTTCAAAGTACAGAAAAAGAAGCAACAGACAGATACAGATTAATATTTACAACCATTTATATAGAGATATTAAGAATAATGATTTGGTAAGTAAAAATCCTTTGTTCCGTCCACAAAAAATGAAGACATCAGTTACATTGTATATTTCCTTGCTAAAGTGTAGAAAGATGGAGAGAGAATATGAAATCAAGATCAGAGACAAGCATGGAACTTTATCAGTTAATGCTAAGACGAGGGTATCGGGATGAGTTCTGTGATATTGTCACCAGGAATCTGAATACAGATTTTACTGCTAAGAGGATGATTGGATATTTATCACATTATCAGCATCCGTCACTTGAAGAGATTGCCGATGAAATGCTTGCAATCCTAAGCGATAGGAATAGAATTATGCAGAAGAAGGATTTAGAGAAGATTAACGCATCATGGAATAATCATATGATGCAAGGCTTTAATGAGAGTGAAGGATGAACATAACGATAAGAAATTGATAGACCAGGTGGTAGATAAGCATGCGAGAATACTCAAGAATTATCATAGAAGATTACTGTAGAACCCATAATAGTGCAAAAAGTAAAAAAATCAATAAATTGGTGGATATGTCCTATGATATGGGTGTAATGATCAGCGATGGAGATGCGTTGTTTTTAGAGAAGGTAATTGACCAGGAGAAGAATTTAGAGCTAAAAGAAGCATTGCAGGAATTAGATGAATTTCTTTGCCAATAAGACCCAATAAAATAAACGTCAGATTTTTACACAAACAGAAGTGTGGCTGCCGCTTTTAGTTCAGATGCTAGTGATGTGTGATATATGATAACATTTGGAAAATTGGAAAATCGTTGCGCCAAAGAACATTACCCATATAAAGAATAGAGAGGATATTATAAATTCTTGACACGTGTAAGATTCACTGCTACACTATGTGTAGCAGTGAATCTTACACGTGGTGATAATGGGAAATTATGATTCTTTCAATTAAGGTCTTTCAATGGTTAATTGAATAGTAAAAATATTACTTGCATTTTTTAATATTTTAGCATATACTATAAATGAAAAGAGAAATCTTTTGGGAGGCTCAATTGGGTAGCACCTCTTTCCCTAGTGGGGGACATAAAATATACCATGAACGCTCGGCAATAGGTGATATGTTGTCAGCTATCCATTATTAAGAACGTATGGGCTTGATTCTTAGGAATCAAGCCTTTATTCATATACAGGAGGATAAAGTTGTTAACAGTAGGAGACCTAATTGATATAAACTATATTCCAACAGTAGCAGAAATTTCATTAAATCTGTTAAAAGAATTTTATGAAAAATATCTATGCAAGAGAATATTCATTTTTACATTAAAAAACGGTGAAACTGTAAAACTTTTTTTCCGAGACACAACTGAAATATTTCACATTTCAGGAATTGATCACATATATGAAGATGTTCCAATGGATGGAACAAGGTTCATCAGCGAGATTGAAAGTGGAAAGATTGAACTCGCGACAGTAAAAGCAGTTAATCCCAATGCATATAAAGATTATGAAGATAGGATA
>CALGSR010000182.1 GCA_937902115.1 uncultured Bacillus sp.
GTTGATAATAAAGCAGTTGGCAGTCGCTTCACAATGATTGCAATTATCTTTGCTTTTCTATCTATGGCGTGCTACTTTGCTTGTCTTAAATTAACCAAAGAGCGAATCGTTATTCCAGAAAATACCGGACAAAAAATGAGCATGAAAAACACGATGAGAGGTCTGGTAAAAAACAAACCATTAATGATTCTTCTGGCTGCAGCATTAATTTTCTTATTAGGAATGATGCTATTAAATGCAGTTAATGTTTATTTGTTTAAAGATTACTTTAATACGGCAGCGGCATTAAGTATCATTGGCTTGATTACTTCCGTGGGAACCATTGCGATTTCACCATTAGTTAATCCTCTTGTGAAGAAGTTTGGTAAAAAGGAATCTGCCGCTGCAGGAATGCTTATCGCAGCAATTGTTTATGGGGCTCTTTTCTTCTTGCCGCATTTAAATGTAACAGCATTTATTGTTGTTTCAGGTATTGGAATCTTAGCTTACTCCTATTTGAACCTTGTTATTTGGGCTTTCATCACAGACTGTATCGATTATCATGAATTAATTACTGGATTAAGGGAAGATGCAACCGTTTACTCTATTTATGCAATGTCTCGAAAAGTTGGCCAAGCATTAGCAGGCGGACTAGGCGGAGTTGCGATTGCAGCTGTTGGATACAATGCAACTCTTGCGAAACAGTCTGGAGAAACTTTGGACGGTATCTATTCATTAGCAACTTTAGTTCCATCCCTTTTCTTCCTTGCCGTTTTTATTCTATTAGCATTATATCCATTGAGCAAAAAACGTTTAAACCAACTGACTGATGAATTAGCCGCAAGAAGACAAAAGAATGCATAGAACTTAATAGGGTATGATCAAAAAAGAATATAGCTGTTTTAGCAGTTATATTCTTTTTTTATCTTTTCTTAATCATATGAAGGGGAATGAAGATGAACCATATTAATGAAACAATAAAGGATAGAAGAAAAGCAGTTGTACAATTAGCTGCCGATAAAGCGCTGGAACTTCCGCTGCTTCCAAGCGGGTTTTGGTTTCATCAAGATATACGGGAAAATTTTTATTATGCTATTCACTTATTTGCCTATTGTAACGATCAAGATTTTGCTTGTGAATGGAATGATGATAAACATGAGACTGCCAGGAAACTGTCACTTGATATGATTCGAAAAATACTGGCACTTCAAGTGACAGACTCGGATGATGCGATGTACGGCCATTGGCCATTGTTTTTAGGAAATCATCCCTCTGAAGCAAAAGCAAATCCATTGACGTTTGAAATCATAGGCTGTCTGCTCGTCTTATTTTATAAAAAATATGGAAATGAGCTGCCTTCCCATGTGAAAAAGGACTGTTACCTCGCAATTGTACACCTATATAAAAGCAACATCTATCGTCAACCATTAAAATATATGGTTCACCATGGTGCCAAACATACCGCTCTTAAGTTATTGCTTGGTTCTTTCTTTCATGATCAAGAGTTGATGGATGAGGGGATCAAATGTGCGAAACAGCTGCGGAGTCACATCGAGAAATTCGGCTTCAAGGAATATGGATCACTTCCTTGGTTTTGGCATTGGATCCAGGCATTTTCATGCGTCTGGGAAGTTGTGGAAAATAGTGAAGCCCGCAACGTTATAAGTGATTTGCTTGATTTTTTATGGGGATATAGAGCCGGCTACTATTTGAAGGGTACTTGGGTTGGGCCGCACTCACGCCAAACTCTTCATGATGTGCCAAAGGATAACAATCCTCTATTAGATTATATCCAGTTTGGGGATTTTCCATTAGCAGAGGAAATACCAAGATTGGAAGGTTCGGCCTTATTATTTTATGAGGTATCGGATGATATTGTTAAACGTGCTATTAATAGAACGAAACCTGTGGAAACTAAAAGAAAAATCCAAGTGGCAAATGCTGATGAGATTGTGGCAGCCGAATTGCATACTTATGTATGGATAGACCCTGAGTTTGCTGTAGGTGGTATTTGGGAGAGGGTAAATGAATATGAAAATGAACAACACCGCTGGGATATTACATTCCCGCTAACACAAGAAAATATAGAAAACGGAGTAAATCAAGCATTTTTCTTTCATCCTTGTGAAAAGGATAATCCCAATGACGTTCGCCACACAAGTAATATGGGTGAAGTCATGTATCACAAAGATACCGTGATGCAATTATGGTCTATCCCTAGGAATGATAAGGAATCTTACCAAGGGATAATCGGCTGTATTCCATTAGGAGAATGGAAATTTGAGGCTTCGAGTGGTTACGGAAGAATTGGGAATGCTTATGTATCATTTCAACTCATGAATGAATACCGTATCGAGGAAACAAACGAGCGGATATTGATAAAGAGCCCTTTTTCCTCAAATTGGAATGGTGTCATTATGGAGGGAATTTCCTCTAGGGATGCTGCTGAGCTTGGTATCCATGATTTAGAGTCATTTAGCGCAGTAATAAAAGAAAAAAGCAACTCTGGTTTTACTACTGCCAATTTGAATACCGGGCATGTGGAAAAAGTGTCAGTTTCTTATACATCATGGAGAAATGATTCATTGTATTTTTCTATGGACAGACAGGGAAGGTGTGAACGGTTTCTCGATAAGCAACCGGTATCTTTTCATGACTATAAAATTATTTAAATGTTAAAAATTATAACAACGGTAAATTTGGTATCTTTTGCTGTATCAAGAAAAAGGCATAAGTTTCAGTTTTCTTCAATAAGTAATGTATAATAGAAGATAATCGACTATTTACCTGCAAAAAAGAGAATATAGGTATTGGGAAAGGGAGAAAAATGGAAACGAAAAAACAGCCATATGGAACGGTACTCATTAAAGCAGCTAAGATTCTTGATTTTTTAGCAGCGAATAAGGAACCGCAGCCATTAAATATTATTGCACAGGAGACTGGATTCACAAATTCAACGGCATCCAAAATTTTAGACACATTGCTTTTAATTGGTTATGTAAAAAAGCATACAGAAACTAAAAAGTATGAACTTGGCAGTGGACTCATTAAATATGCCAATAAATACTTGGCAAATCTTGATATTTCAAGAATTGCTTATCCTTATTTAAAAGAACTACAAAAGGAATTAGATGAAACGATCCATTTAGGGATTCTTGAAGGCGATGAAATCCTTACCGTTAATAAACTTGAATCACAAAAGTCGATTGTTTGTTTGAATTCGCGAATTGGTTTAACGAAAGCACTCTATTGTTCAGCGATGGGGAAAGCAGTTCTTGCGGAATTCTCAGAAAGCGAATTAATGGGGTATTTAGATCGTGTCGAGTTGAATGCGATTACAAAGAAAACGATCACGGATCGAGATGTTTTATTACAGCAACTTGAGGATGTTAAAAGAAAAGGCTATGCGATTGACGATAACGAAAGTGAAGAGGATGTCTATTGTCTTGGTGTTTCCCTGCATTTAAATGGTCAAACCTATGGAGCCTTTAGTGTGAGTGTACCAACTTACCGCATTTCACCGAGTTCAGAAAAACAAATCGTTCAGGCAATATTGGAGGAAAGAGGGAATATCTTACGAGAATTGCAACAAAATTATATATTTATCTAAACGAATAGATGGATCAATAAAACAAATCGCTCCTTAGAAAAACACTAAGGGGCGATTCTTTTTTTAAATTATTGAAGCACGGGGATGGGGTGCCCGTGCTTCGTTGTGGTAGCCCTGGGAATTGAATCGTAGGGACGATTCTCGTGCTTCATTGAATGAAGGAGAGAAACCGAGAATGGAGAATCAGTTTCCTGTCCATGGTGAAGGCGAAGCACAAGAACCGTCTCCGCGCCTCAGTCTAATTGGGCCTTTGCTCCGCGAATATGGCAGGTATCCACAAGCGCTTGCATTACGCGCTCCTCCTTGTAGATAGCTTTTAGAAAACCTCCCTGACGGAAGTCTAAGTTTATGTTCAGTAGTTCCCACTGCAATCCTAATAAAAAGAGAAGTAACCCCGCTGCTGTAACCACAGGCTGCAGGGAAGCTACTTCTTCAAGGTAGGACATGGGGACAGTTCTCGTGTCTCATACCGCAAATGGGAATGAGACACGAGAACCGCCTCTCATTCTTACCTAAGTGAATCAGGTAAGAATGAAATGCAGCGACAATTCTTATTTGAAGAATGCTAGTGAAGCTTTCATGTTAGCTTCATAGATTTCGATGAAGCGATTAGTAGCTGCAACGATTTCGCTTTTGATATCATTGCGGACTTTTTGTTGTTGAGCAACACTTTCTCTAGCAAATTGCTGGAATTGGTCTTGTGCTTGGTTTAATAGATTTAAACCTTCTTTGTAAGGAGCTTCAACGATTTGTTGAATTTTGTTGTTTACTTCAACAAATTGAGCAATTCCTTGTTCTAAAGGCTTGCTTGCTTGAGGACCAAATGCGTTTTGTACGTTAAATACAGCAAGTTCTTGAAGTTTTTCGTACAATTTCTTTTGTTCATCAGTGATTTTTGATAAATCACCAGTTAATTTTCCCCAAGTTTCTTTTTGGCTTTCTAATGCGTCTAGTAAAATATTTTCAGACTCATTGTAAGCATCAAAGATACGCTCTACGCTGTTTGCCCAGTTATTAGGGAATGTTTCAATAAATGAAACCATTTCTTCTTGAATTTGTGTAGCTGCTGCTTTTGCTGTAGTAGTAGCAGTTTCTTCGCGTTTTTTAGTAACAGTAGTTTGTGCCAATGTAAAAGCCTCCTCGTTTTTCCTTTGATTTAAAATGTTCCATATGTGTAATTTACACCTAAATGTAGATAAAGTAAATAGAAAATATTAAATTTACAAAATATTTAGCCGGTGGTCACAGGAGTAACTCGATATATGTCGAATGGTCGTGCGAAACTTAGGCTTTAAGATGTGGTTTATGAAAGTAGATAGGAATGGAGAAACGAAGACGGGGACGATTGGTTGACCATAACAGGTTTAATTTCAATCCAATCGGACAAATAAAGTGTGACGTCTATCGGAAAGCCGACTCACTAATGAACGGAATGATTTGTTCCAT
>CALGSR010000183.1 GCA_937902115.1 uncultured Bacillus sp.
GTCAAGCAACTTATATTTTTAAACTAAAAGCAACAATGTCTGAGAAAAGAGCCTTATTAATAGAGCCAAACCTTCACAAGTGAGATGAATTGTTCTGGTTCTATTGGTTTGGTGATATAGTCAGAGGCGCCTGCTTCCATGCATTTTTCCCGGTCTTCCTTCATGGCCTTTGCCGTGATGGCGATGATTGGAAGCTTCCGGAATGGCGGCATTTGTCTTATCTTTATCATCGCCTCAAAGCCGTCCATTTCCGGCATCATGATATCCATTAGAACCAATTCGATATCCGAATGTTTCTGCAGTTGTTCAAGACCTTCACGGCCGTTTTCAGCAAAAATAGTTTTCATTCCATTGAGTTCAAGAATATTCGTTAAAGCAAATACATTGCGGACATCATCATCGACGATCAGAACCTTCTTCCCCTTCAAACCAGAGGTACCATCCTTGTTCTGCATCGCAAACCGATTTGGCATCGGATCATCCTGGCTGCCTTCGTTCAAGTATAATTGCAGCTCGTCCAGCAAGCGCTCCGGCGAGTGCTCGTTTTTGATAATAATCGTGTGTGCAAACTCCCCAAGCTCGTATTCCTCTTTTGACGTTAAGTCACGGCCTGTATAAATAAACACTTTTACTTTATGCCCATCATCATGCTCTTTCACTTTTTTCAGTAAATCAAACCCGCATGTATCGCCTAACCCCAGGTCAAGAATCATACAGTCAAAGTGATTGACCTTCATCTCTTCAAGGGCCTCGCTGCCGGTAGAAACAGCTTTAATTATGAAGTCCATATCACCAATAAGTTCCATTAAACTATTGCGCTGCTTTAGATCATCGTCGACAATTAACAGCCGTTTAATATGACTGCATTCTGGTGCGGAATTTTTCAATTCCCCGTCCGATTGTTTGAAGCTTTCTTTAGCAGGCTGCCTTTGGGCGTGAGACACCGTTTCTGCGGTTTCTGTTACAGGTGATTCAGAAACAGTCCCGTCATCTACAGATCTTTCAGTTGCACTGTTTATCGCTGTTTCCGTTTGATTTAGACATTCCTCTCGTTCAGCCGCTTCCTCTTTTTCGGACCACAAGCGGTCTTCGTAGTCTCCAACATAAAAGGTAAAGGTGCTTCCTTTTCCCCTTTGACTTGAAACAGTAATTTTTCCGCCCAACAGTTCGGCAATTTCTTTACTGATCGATAATCCCAGCCCGGTGCCGCCGTATTTGCGGCTAGTGGTGCCATCAGCCTGCTGGAAGACATTAAAGATGATCTGCATCTGCTCTTCAGAAATTCCGATACCTGTATCCGTCACAGTAAAGGCAATCATCGACTCCGCTTGCCCGCTGAACGTACCGGCGCCAATTTCCAGTCTGACCTCGCCCTCGCTGGTAAACTTAAAGGCATTCGATAATAAATTTTTTAAAACTTGCTCAGTCCGGACTTCATCACTATAAATAAAGGAAGGAACGTCCTCTTTGACCAAAATACTAAACTGCACATTCTTTTCCTCAGCAACCGGTCTGAAATAGGACTCCAAAAACGCCGTGACATCGCTCAACATCATTTTTCCCGCATTGACCGTCATTTTCCCCGATTCAATTTTGGCCAAATCAAGCAAATCATTGATTAAGGACAACAAATCAGTGCCGGATGAATGAATCGTTTTCGCATATTCCACTTGTTTAAGTGTCAGATTCTTCTCCGGATTATCGACTAATAATTTCGATAAGATTAATAAACTATTTAACGGCGTGCGTAATTCGTGCGAAATATTTGCGAGAAATTCGGATTTATATTTCGAACTTAATGTTAACTGCTCCGCTTTCTCCTCCAGCTCTGCCTTTGCCTTTTCAAGCGCTTGATTCATCTTTTCAAAGCGGCTGTTCTGCTCTTTCAAGCATACCGCCTGTTCTTCAAGCTCATTATTGGTTTGCTCCAGCTCTTCCTGCTGCATTTGCAGCTTTTCCTCCGACT
>CALGSR010000184.1 GCA_937902115.1 uncultured Bacillus sp.
AAATTAACAATCAAGTTTAACAGAGCTTTGATTTAAGAAATGACTTTATTTCCTCAACATCATCTAACTCTCTTTTTGGAAGAATGTATGCACTTACTGAGCTGTTGTAAATATAGAGGTTATCTTGGTCCTCACTTAAAGTTTTAATCCCCGACCAAGTTACTTTCGTTTCACCATTAGCATTCGAATCGACGATCCCCTCTTCTGACAAAATCATATGATGTCCAGCTAATAAGCCATCGTTCTTTCCCTCTTTTATCATTTTCTTCGAATTTCGGATCATGTAAGAATAGAAATATTTAGGATAGAAAATAATCCAGAGAACACTCACTAGTAAAAAGGTGATGAAGAGCCCGAGAAATGGGATACTTCCGATTTTTGAAAGTACAAACGATAAAATGATAAAGATGATAGGCGATATGAACCTTTGCAGATTCAATGCTCTTTTGACTGTCGTTGAATTTTTTGCGTGAAACATATTAAAGTTTATATAATCTTCTTCTGTTAAATTGTATCTTATCTCCATTAATAATCTCCTTTTTTTCAGGAAAAACACCTACTATAAAGTACGTGTTTTCTCGCCATCAATTAATTTGAAATGAACATTGTTCGATGTTCCGCCCTCAATATGTTTAGGAACATCTGATAATTCAAGCAGTTCCTTCAACCGGATCGTCTTTTTGCGATTGGCCTTTATCGTAATATGATAGGGACCAGCTACATTCATAAGCGACTCTACTCGTACTCCATCTTCTCTGAAAAAGGAGTCTATAAACTCTAATTCAAATGAGACACCTTTACCGCTGCGATTATGCAGCACAAAATTACATTCCCCATCTAATAAGTCTTCGCTCACATCATCAAATTGGCAATTGCCATTCCCATCATATGAAATGGCTGTAATGCCACTTGCTAACGTTTCTTGATACATTATGATGAGAAGGTTCGGCAAAATTGCATATACGATTACAACGATGACCATTGTTCGAATGCGATATTTCTTCAAGCCAACAAAAAGGAATATCAAGGCGATTATAAACAAAATCGACCCAATTATCCCAAGAGGAATATAGCCATCTTGATTAGAGATTGGAAACGACATAAATGTGGAACGTGCCTCTAGCATTTCGTTATTTGGAAATGGAAAATATAAATACATACATATAGCTAAAATAATAATCGAACTAATGAGTGCTGCTTTACTTCTTATCATGATATCCCTCCTTCTTGTCACTTGGTTACAATTTAATTCCAGAGTCCCTATTCTACCTATATAGCCATTTTAACATAAGTTGGTAGAGGGGATTTGGAAATGAAGTGGGAAACATAGAAATGAAAAAATAACCGGGATGACGTAAGCGTTCAGAATGGGGGAAGGCGATGCTACGCAATTTATACATCCTATCCAAGTTCAAATGCATTTTTAACATTTTCATAGTGATGAATTATCTTTTAACGCCAAGACGAGAATGACATACACCCAGAAAGAGGCTGGAGAAGTAAAGAAAAAAATCAGTCTTACAACAAAAGAAGATATACCAAAAAACTCAGCTATTCCTCCACACACACCAAATAATGCTTTGTCCGTTGATGATTTTGTTAGTCTTTGCATTTTCATCACCACCTATATATACAATAATCAAAACCATTTAAACAGAGTATTCAGAACAACTATTAAGAAAACGGCAAGGGCCACAACAATAGCCTCTTTTTTATCAGTTGGTTTATCTTCATTATTTTTTCTTCTTATTTCTCTGTATTTTTCCTGTATCCTTTTTTGCATTTGTTGCTTTTCTTCTGTTTTCATTATCAGCACTCCTCAAACAAGGGTGAAGGATCAAATTGGAGAAACACACCATTTAACATTTAAAGGAACAGCTATTTATGAGTAATAATTGAAATAACAGTCTGGATAAATTGATACAGAATTATTGAAATGAGACCAAATATGGTGATGATTGTAAGGAGTTTGAAAGGCTTTTGATACCATTTTGGAATTTGCTCTGTTTTTTTGGGGGATTGAAAACCATTTATGATGTCACCGTGCTTTATCACATCGTTAAAAGATGACTTATCTTCTGGAGCCAATGAGTTTGTTGATTCATGTGAGTCTATAGTTTGATGAACATCCTTTTCTTCTGAATTTTGTTTCGAAGGGTTTTTCATCAATTTTTCCTCCTCAAATTTAGAGCTTTGGTGAAGAAACACACCATTAGTTTAATTGAATCACAACACTAACTCTGATGTTTATCATTTTCCTTCTCATTCAATCTTTTTAATAATTCAATTATTTCATTATTCTGTTCAACCTGTTTCTGATTCATTCTTTTTATGGCAACCATCCACCAAATAATTGCAATTAGTCCTATGAAATAGATAAACGGAATAATGGAAGTAAGTATCGTTATTGGCAAATTTGTCTCCATATTTTCCAATCTCCTTTCAAAAAAATGTATTTCTAATTATAGTTTACAATAGATACAGTTCTTCTTTGTGACAGGTTATTGAATAACATCCTTCCTTTAGTGAAATAGAATAATCGCTATATCAATTTCACCCATCTGACCGCCTACCTATTTTCAATATATCATATTCCCCACAACTAAAAGGACTTACCGTTGTTCCAGTAAGGCCCCCGTTAGCTCAAAAAGTGAATGTGAGAATCATTTAAGCACTTTTTATAGATTTAATCAGGTCATCAAAGTCTTTAAAATTCTCGCTTACAACAAAGAACTGTTCATGTGAACAACCTGCAAGCCAAACATCATCTCCACTATAAAACATTAAATCTTCTGGTAAATATGGTGATATCCACCCAAATAGTGAATTACTTTTCGTTTGTAAAAAATGCTTAGTTTGGTCATTTAACTCGTAATAAAATACATATGCCGTTGCTTCTAAAAGCCTTGTAGTTTCCCATTCAGACTGCTCTTGCATCTCGATGAAAGAATCTTGTATATCTTCAACTAATTTGTTGAAGATCTTCATTACCAATGCTTCGTCCGCCATCATGTCTCTTCTTTTGACAAATGCAAATTTATCACATTTTTTCGAGGCTAATTCGATTAAAGAACAATAATCCTCACCTTTTATGTCTTTATAGTTTATTACTATCACCGCTTATTCCCCTTCCAAAATATACTATTAGTTAGTTAATTCTATCACAAAACAAATTATTGGTTATTCAAGATTACTGCCCGATTGTTGAAAGATGTCAGCCTGTTCTGCTATCACATCATATTAACATAAACTGGCAGATAATATTTGGAGGAGAAGTGGGAATCATAAAAATGAAAAAAGAACCGAGATAACGGATCTCGATTCTTCTTGATATACATATTTTGACATTTTTACAAAGGTACATTTCCTGCCGGATTGATTGCATTCGATTTGGATGCATTCCATGGACCTCTATGAAGTTCAAAGTGCAAATGCTGACCGTAGGAATCACCCGTATTCCCCATCAACCCGATCTGCTGTCCTTTCGAAACGACGGCTCCATCTCCGACCGCACGGCTGCTTAAGTGGGCATAAACGGTTGTATAGGTCTGGCCGTTAACAGAGTGCGCAATCATAATGGCATTTCCATAACTTGTAGAATAATAGGAACGAATCACGACTCCATCAGCAGCTGCCACAATCGGCACCGTACCGCCTTGGGCGATATCGACACCATAGTGGAAGCTGCCGCCATTAAAGCTGCGGTAACCGAAACCGGATGATACACGACCGGAAGCAGGTCTCGTAAATGTGCCGCTCGAAACCGGCGGTGCTGCTACAGCAGGTCCACCACCTCCGCCGCTAGTTTTACGGCTTGCTGCCGCTGCTGCTTCACGCTGTCTCTGATTCTCTAATTCAATGGCCTTTTGAATCGCAGCATCCTGGCCGGCAAGAATCGATTCCTGCTCTTCAAGTGTCATGATTAAACTGCTTACTTGTGCTTCTTCCTGCTCCAGCTGTGCCATTAATCTATTTTTCTCTGCTTTTTGTCCATCTAAATCTTTCATTAACGTTTCAAGCTCTTGACGCATCTTCTCAAGAGAGGCTAATTCTTTTTTCACCTTTTCTTGCTTCTGTTCCAAAGCATTTTTATCCTCTGTATGCTGTTTTAGGATTTCTTGGTCTGCTTCCACGATGGCAGCAACGGCGCCAATCCGATCAATAAACTCGCTAAAGCTTTTCGCCCCAACTAGTACATCAACATAGCTGATCATGCCTCCGTTTTCCTGATAGGAACGGGCACGCTCTTTTAATACTTCATTCCGTTCTTCAATCCGTTTGATTAAAACGTTGATTTCCTCATTGAGTACCGTAATTTCTGCCTGTTTCTCAGAAATTTGCTGGTTTTTTTCCATAACTTTTGTTTCCGTATCACCAATTTGGATATCAATGGCGTTGATTTCTGCTGTTACCTCGTTTTGCTGGGTCTGTATTTGATCCAGCTGTTCTGTAGAACTATTAATCTCGCTATCTATTTCATTTCGTTTTTTTTGAATCTCGTTACTCTTTTTCTGCAACTCTTCCACTTTCGATGCTGCCAGTGTATGTTCCGCCGGTACTCCTGCAAAAACTGTACTTATTCCCATGATAGCTGTTACTGAAAGTGTCATAATAGATTTTTTCAATTTCAATTTCTCCTTCCCCTGATTGTGAAAAATGTTATGTATAGGCAAATCGATTTAGGGGTATATTGATTTGTCATTCATCCTCCACTTCCAAAAGTGGAGGATGAATGTTAGTTGAAGGTTAAACCTTTAAGAACTTGCGGACAGACATTAAACTTCCCCAAACGCCAATGACAGCCCCCATTAAAATCAAGAGTCCAGCTACTTGATAGAAAAATGGATTAAAGTCTAGCATTTGAATAAAGTTGCCTTTAAGTTTCGGAGAAAGGAATTCATACATGTAATAATAAGTAATTCCCACAATCGTTACCGGCAAAACAGAACCGATGATGCCAAGCCATAAACCTTCAAGGAAAAATGGCCAGCGAATAAACCAGTTCGTCGCTCCAACAAGTCTCATAATCTCGATTTCTCTTCTGCGGGCAAAAATGGTGATTTTAATCGTATTAGAAATTAAAAACATCGCTGTAAATAATAACCCAATGATTAAAACAATCCCTATATTCCGGCTCGTATCCGTCACTTGGAAAATCTTCTCAACTGTCCCTTGACCATATTTTACCTTTGCTGCAAACTGCATCTTTTCAATTTTCTTTGCTGTATCAATGGTTTGAGCAGGTTCCTTTGTTTTGACAATAAAAACGTCGCTCAATGGATTATCCTGTTCAAATAATTTAAAGGCCTCCCCCTCTTCACCGAAGCTTTCAACTAAGCTATCCAATTCTGCATCCTTTGGTGAAAACTCAACACTATCGACTTGCGGGAGGACTTCGATTTGCTTCTTCAGTACGTCCTGCTGCTCCTCTGTTGCAGCGACATCAATATGAACGCGTATTTCAACATCTTCTTCAATGCCTTTAGCGACTTGATTCAAGTTCATCATAATCACAAAAAACACACCAACAAGAAGCAGGGTAATTGTTACCGCACTTACGGAAGCAAAAGTCATCCAACCATTTCTTCCCAAACTCTTAAAGCTTTCTCTTACATGGCGGCGAAATGTTCTAGCCTTCATATCCGTAATCACCTCTCTGCTCGTCCCGCACAATAACACCACTTTCAATCGCAATGACGCGATGTTTAATAGTGTTTACAATTTCTTTATTGTGGGTAGCCATGACAACTGTTGTTCCTCTATTGTTGATCTCTTCAAATATTTTCATAATATCCCACGATGTATCAGGGTCAAGGTTTCCCGTAGGCTCATCCGCAATAACAACCTTTGGTTCGTTGACAATAGAACGGGCAATCGTCACACGCTGCTGTTCTCCGCCTGATAATTCCGATGGCAGCATACGCGCCTTATGCTTTAATCCAACTAGATCCAATGTTTCCATAACTTTCTTCTTTATATTTTCCGGATACTCCTCAATCACTTCCATCGCAAAGGCTATATTTTCAAATACAGTCAACGTTGGCAGTAATTTAAAATCCTGGAAGACAACTCCGATTTGTCTACGCAGTAAAGGAACCTTCGAATCTCTTAATTTAGCAAGATTGATCCCATTTATCATAATCGTTCCTTTGGAAGGTACTTCCTCGCGATACATTAACTTAATAAACGTGGATTTTCCGGCTCCGCTCGGTCCCACGACATAAGCAAATTCACCTTGTTTAATTCGAATAGTAATCCCATTAACAGCAACAACACCATTCGGATACTTTTTATATACTTTTTCCATTTCAATCATTTGTTTATCACCTAATATCATTTTATTGGAAAAGAATGTAGTGAAATTTCCATCATTCGATTAAATTCGACATTTTTCCACAAAACTATCCTCTTTTTGCAACTACTCCATTATAACATCATACGATAACAAAATAACCGTAAAAAATATTACAGTTTCTTTTCATTGAAATATAGCGGACATGTTCGGTAATATATTAAAATATACGGAGATTTGGAAGTGTGCCTATTTCGAAGCAAATTGGAGAAAAAAGAAGATTATCGAGTCAAAGGGGACTTCTCCCGCTGTACATATTCGATGCGAATCGTTTAGGCATGTACAAAAATTGGCAGGAGAAAACGTCCCCTTTCTGTCTTATATTATTTCTTTGCAGCTAACCATTCAGAAACAGCATCAAGATCTGCACCTTTGATTAAACCGCCAGGCATTGCATTTCTTCCGTCTTTAAGTACTGTTGCAATTTCATCTTTTGACAATCTGGATCCTACTGTTGTTAAATCAGTACCCACTCCGCCAGTCAGGTCTGCATTGTGGCAGCTGGCACAGTATTGACCATATACTTTCTCAGCATCCCCAGCACTAGCAGTTGTTTCTGTTCCATTAGATTCGGTATTATTCTTACCTTCTTCCGTATCTCCGCCGCCGCACGCCGCGAGAACAAGAGAAGTACCGAATAATAGAGCTAGTAATTTTTTCTTCAAGTTTTGTCACACCCCTTATGGTAATAAAAGCTAAGTACAGCTACATTATACCAAGACTAGTGATTTTTTACATTAGTACATTTGATTTGCTAAAGAAAAAACAGAATAAAATCAAGATTATCAATGGTTAAGTAATTGTTATAAAATAGAGCCTCGTGATTAGTTAATCTGTGAGCGCAGGTAAGCATCGATAAATATGTCGATGTCTCCGTCCATGACTGCACCAATATTCCCCATTTCAACATTTGTACGGTGGTCTTTGACCATTGAATAGGGATGGAAAACATAGGAACGGATTTGGCTTCCCCAGCCGATTTCCTTTTGCTCTCCGCGAATTTCTGCCATTTGCTCTTCTTTCTTTTCAATCTCTAATTGATAAAGTTTCGATTTCAGCATTTTCATCGCTTGTTCACGGTTTTTGATTTGTGAGCGTTGGTTTTGGCATGTAACGACAATTCCCGTTGCAAGATGGGTAATCCGGATCGCAGAGTCCGTTTTATTGATATGCTGTCCACCCGCACCACTTGCACGATACGTATCGACCTTAATATCCTCTGCACGAACCTCAATTTCAATCTCATCATTGAATTCAGGTGTCACATCGCAGGAGACAAAGGAAGTATGACGGCGTCCTGCTGAATCAAATGGCGAAATACGAACGAGGCGGTGCACACCTTTTTCAGCTTTTAAATAGCCGTAAGCATTATGGCCTTTAATCGAAAGGGTAACACTCTTAATTCCGGCTTCATCACCAGGCAGATAATCAAGGGTTTCCACTTTAAAGCCTTTTCTTTCCGCCCATCTTGTATACATCCGCAGTAACAACGAACCCCAGTCTTGTGACTCGGTACCGCCTGCACCCGGATGCAGTTCAAGAATGGCATCGTTACGATCATATGGTTCGCTCAATAGCAACTGAAGTTCAAATTGACTTAAACGTCCGCTCAAATCTGTTAATTCAGATTCCAACTCCTCCTGAAGCTCCTCATCCGGTTCTTCTTTTACCAATTCATAGGTTACTTCCAGATTTTCAAAGATAGATTGCAAACCATTGTATTCATTGACAATATCCTTTAATGCGTTTAATTCATTAATAACTCCTTGTGCTTTTTGCTGTTCATTCCAGAAATCAGGCATTAACATGACTTCATCGAGTTCAGCTATACGTGCCTCTTTGTTTTCTAAGTCAAAGAGACCCCCTAAAGCCCGCTAATGTTTCAGCTATATTTTCTAACGCATGACGAATTTCTGCTAATTCCATTTGTTACCCACCTCTATTTAATTTAAAAACAAAATTGGAAACCTTAATCCTAGTTTAGTTCATTTAGATTTTATTACAAAAGCCATTTAAATGAAAATCTTTTTTTTGGAAAAAGAGAGCCAACAGCCACTAACCCTGTTGACCCTACCCTTCATGTTATGGAACTTTATTCAAATTTACCATGACAATTTTTATATTTTTTGCCGCTTCCACATGGACAAGGTTCATTTCGTCCAATCGCATCCTTTTTGACAACAGGCTTTTTCTTCGCCTTTTCGCCATCTTCCTTCGGATTTACCGCGTGCCCTTTTGCAACTTCCTGACGCTCAAGGTTCTGACGGATTTCAGCCTTCATGATGTATTTTGCAGTATCCTCTTCAATGGCTTCGACCATGTTTTCAAACATCGCAAAACCTTCCTGCTGATACTCGCGAAGCGGATTGATTTGGCCATAAGCACGTAAATGAATCCCTTGGCGAAGTTGATCCATCATATCGATGTGGTCAATCCATTTTGAATCGACGGCACGAAGAACGATAACTTTCTCGAACTCGCGCATTCTTTCATCGCCAAGCTGTGCTTCTTTTTCATCATAATGCTCTTTTACTTTAGCAAAAATTAATTCGACAACCTCTTCGGTATCTTTACCACGCAGGTCATCTACAGTAATGTCGCCTTCATGAAGCAGATTTCCATTTGCGTAGTCCAGAATGCTTTGAGCCGATTTACTCCATCGCTCTTGATTATCATCTGAAAGGTCATGGGCGACAACATTGCGCTCCAGCGATTGTCTAATCATTTTCTCAACGATGTCGCGCAGATTTTCGGATTCAAGTACTTCATTCCGCTGGGCATAGATAATTTCACGCTGCTGGCGCAGGACATCATCATATTCCAGTAATTGTTTCCGGGCATCAAAGTTATTGCCTTCAACCCGTCTTTGCGCAGATTCAACGGCTTTTGATACCATTTTACTCTGAATCGGTTGTGAATCGTCCATTCCCAGCTTGGCCATCATGGCCTTCATATTATCAGAGCCGAAGCGTCGCATTAATTCATCTTCCATTGAAAGATAGAATTGCGTTACCCCCGGGTCTCCTTGCCGGCCTGAACGTCCGCGGAGCTGGTTATCAATC
>CALGSR010000185.1 GCA_937902115.1 uncultured Bacillus sp.
TACAAAAACTAATCGTTGATTTCCCCGAACCATTCGGACCGGTAATCATAACATGGCCATCTCCGCCTAAGTCCATCGAGGTCGGCTTATAATCACGAATACCTGCAAACTTTAATCGTACCGGTATCATATTAATTCTCCTTTTGATATAAGTTATACCGTTTGAAAAATTTCAGCACTTCTTCCTTGTTCAGCTGATTTGATTGACTGAATTCTGTGGTTCTCCTTAAGAAGGAGTCAGAAAACATATGCGCTCCGATCGCTGTTAATTGATAAGCCCGTTCCTGGGAGTTCGTATCATATTCTTCAATTGCGCCAATTTTCTTTAACTGATCAAGAGCAAATAATATTTTCTGATTGGCTTTCTTCGTTTCGTGACCGAACGCTTCCAAAAGCTGATCAAACAGGCTGAATTCATGCTGCAAGACCTCCTGCTGATAAAACATAAATAATAGAAGGGCGAGACTTTCCTTCGATAACGTATCCCTGGCTGCTTTCGCCGGAACCCTCATCATGACCACAACTTGATCCCGGCGCTTATCATATATGAGTTGAAAATAGCGTCCCACAGCTTGATTGACCCGTGTCAGAAAGGAATCAAACGCTTGATCATCTTGTTTTATGTTAAGGATCTTTTCTACTTCTTTTCGCGAAAGACCGAAATTCGCTGCCCGGATCGATGCGGACGAAGAAAATAGCAAATTCATAAATGCTAGTTCCTCTGTTTCTGTTAAAACACCTCTTATGGAAGCCAAAACATTTAACGGCAGCACCTCCCGATTTTCAGAAGTATTCTCTATTTCAGTATTTTCTATTTCATGATTCTCCGTCACTTCCATTATGTTCTCCCTCCCCTCTGTTCTTTTTTGTGATAATCGCTTTTCCATCTTCCGGATTCATCCAACTCCATTCCTTTCCATATTTTTTCTCCTCGATGGTTTCATCTGGAGGCAGAATATTTAACCGTTTATTTCCAATCAGTGCTGAAATCGCCGTCAGTGCATTGACAGCATCCGCCCATTTTTCCGAGGTAGCTTCAATAATCACTTGTTCCATTGATGCTTGTTCGTACTGCTGAAGATATTCCTCAATCTGTTCGGTTTGAATAAGAGATTTGGTCAGCATCCATTTTGTATCTCCCAAAAGCTTATCCATCTCTTCTTTTGCCCCTTCAATGGACTCGTATTCTACCTCTTCCATTTCCTCTTCAATCGGGTCAACCACCGGTTCATAATGCTCAATATAATCAACGGCATCAGTGATGGCTGCCCCGGAAATAGGGGAGGCAAATTTAACAGGAATCCATAATCCGTCAAGTGCCTCTTCTTCATACTGGTTTTGTTCCATAAAACTGAACATTTGATACACATTCGGAATATCTGAATCAACTGCCGGGTCAAACATGGAAATAATAAAGCGGCGGACTAGCTCAGGTTTAATCGTGCTGGAAACAGGCGTTTGCTGCATGGTGGTGAATTTTAAATATTTATTAATCATTCCTAGGCTTAAATTCGTTCCTTCTGATAATACAGCGGTCCCTCTCTGCATTAAGTTTGTAATGATCAAGCTTTCATCAATCGTTTCAAACCTACGCAGACGCCCCTCTAATTTCCCCTGCAGCTCCTCCATGAGAAGATGAATTTTTTGCAGCTGTGGCAATGCATTCCGATCAGCTAATAATTCCAATTCCCGCTCTTTTAAAATAACTACAGCACTTTCAACATTATTGATTAAACTGGCAATTTTATTGCCTCCCGAAATGCCATGGTCATCATATGCCTCGCTAATTTCAGCATCACGGCGGGCTTGGAACAGGGAACGGCCAATGTCATCCTCCAAATAATAAGCAAGGGAATCATTTGCAAGACGGATGAGCATGTCCATCATTCTTTTGCCTAAATCACGCATCCTTATTCTTGAAGACTGCTTCGATAGCCAGTTATTATTTACTAGCACATTGACAATATGTTCCACCTGCTTTTTTGACAGTGGTTCCATGTCATGATAACGGTTTTGATAGCGGTAATATAGGTTATCGGCATTTTCGATTTTATCCGTTAGTCCGAGCGCCTCCTCATTCAATAATTGCAGGATTCTTAAGAACCGCAAAATCTCTCCGGGCGCATCAAAGACCTTTTGCGATCCCATTTCTCTCAGGACACTCGATAAAGTGGCAATATCTCTCATCGTCTGCAAGACTGCAGGCGTATCTTCTTTTTCTTTAAAAATAGATATTAAAGCTTGATCCATTTTTTCCAAAGCGCCACATCTCCCGTCTCTGTTTCCTGTTCCATTTTTTCAGTTTGCAGGAAATCTTCCATCTGACTAGCGTAGTCATCCCAGTGGTAAAGAACCTCCCCTACCGGATTAATCCATTTTATCTTTTGTGTTGGCTTTACAATTTGGAAAAGTTCATGCGCGATCATCATTCCATCCTGATCATAATCCGTCCAAAGGATCACTTGCTTCAGAGGACTGTTTTTGTTTTTCATCACTTGTTCTATGAAATGGCGATGAGCTGAGCGAACATGGCCATCACAGCATACTAATAAAACCGACATTTCCTCAAGAAATCCTTTTTCCGAAGCGACTCGGGTCAGTATCCCACGGTTTTCAACGATCCACAGCGTTTCAGCATCGGCTGTATATTGCTCCTGATTAATAGAAAGGTTGGTTACTGCGTGGACCGAATTCATAAGAAGCATAAGTTCCTTTTAATCTCCCTGAAAAATAAACAGGGGTAATCCGGCCCAAGCTGACC
This sequence comes from uncultured Bacillus sp., assembly GCA_937902115.1. Lineage (GTDB taxonomy): Bacteria > Bacillota > Bacilli > Bacillales > Cytobacillaceae > Bacillus_BD. The sequence continues at coordinate 2,762 of CALGSR010000185.1, forward strand.
AAGCCAAATTCATCCGCACCATCACTGCTCCAAACTTCAAATTGTTCAAGAAACTCTTCTTTATTCCGATCAAACTCTTTCGAACCGCCTATTTTCTTATAATAGACTGCTCCAATTTCCTTCCAGTCAAAGTGTTCCTTGCTGCTGCTAATTTGCAGAAGAGCGAGAATAAAATGTAGAAATTTCATTCGTTTCTTTAATGGCCATGTTTTTAAAAAGTGAGTGGATGCTGCCAAGTTAGGCTCACTGCTCATGGTGCGAACTTTTTCCTTTATTTGTTCAAGCATTCGTTTCCTTACAAATGGATACTCCTTTGGGAATATTGTTTGTAAGATTCCTTGCTCTAGCTGCATTAATTCCTTTTTCAATTCTTTTTCCTGCTGTAGAAGCAAGGAATGTTCATATTTAAATAATCGATACCCCATTCGATAATAGATACTGTTCACCGTTTTTCCATCCTGTTTAAAGCGGATTTCTCTAATAATCCATCCTTCTTCCAGCCATTTAAGAGTAAGCGGATCATCGCTTTTTAGTTCCAGCTTTTTATTTGGTGTCCATTTTAAACTTTTCAGACGGGGATCGATTTCACTATCGGCTGCTCCAGCTGCGATTCCAATGGTCAAAATCGCCGTCATTCGTAAGGTTCTTTTAGTAGACTTTACTACAGGAATTTCTACCAGACTTCCCTCAGCTACGCTGTGCAAATCTACTTTCTCATCCTTTTTTAAAAAATAAGTATTCACATAATCTACTATTGATTGTTCTATCATTTGCTGCCCTCAGTTTTTACTTCTATTTTACCAGATGAACGCATGTTAAAAAGTGGGGAGTTATGGGATTTCATAGGATTGGGGCAGAACAAGATGGGATATGAATGATTTGACCTGAGTAATATATTCAAGTTATGTCAATTATTCTGATAAAAGTTCTTTAGTAGAAAGGCTGCATCTGTTTTTGTCCGTATAAGGAACCCATTGTGACGGGGTGTATCCAACTTTCCCAAAAGTTGTCTGAACTTCTGACTCCTTCGGACAGATTCCTCTCGTTTTCCATTAAAGTTGTCAGAATAGGCGTTGGTTTCAATAGTTGAGGAGAGGAGAGTTGCGCTCTCCTTTCCTCAACTATAGCATTTTCAAAGCCATTTCCCTCTGCTCATGTGTCCACCCCTGTAAACCGCCGGTGTGGATAAAAAGAATATTTTCGGCGTCTTGAAAACTGCCTTTCTCAATTTCTGATACCATGCCATAAAATCCCTTGCCCGTATAAACAGGGTCTAATAGGAAACCGTGTTCTCGGCTGATTTTCATCACGAAGGCCATCTCCTCTGGTCTGCTTTTCGCATACCCTGCTCCGACATATTGGTCATTTATCAAAATATCACTTAACTGCTGCGGTTCCACCAAGCCTTCATTGCGATACATTTCTTTAATGATATCCGAAATGACTTCGACAAAGATTTCTTTATTATGATCAACAGCAAAACCATAGATTTTCCGCTTTGCCCCTTGCTTCTGATTTTCGTACCAAAGACCGGAATAAGTCCCGCCCGAGCCAACAGCAATGACGACCATATCAAAATCTATCCCCAGTTCCTGCTCCTGCTTCGTGATTTCCTCCAACGCAGCTGCATAGCCCAGAGAGCCGACCGCATTCGATGCTCCGACAGGAATAAGATATGGTTTATGTCCCTGTTCTTTCAGCTTCCTTACCACTTCATCCATTTTCTCTTCTCTCGATTGTTCAGGCGAAATCAAATGAACACGGGCTCCAAGTGCCTTATCCATAAATAGATTTCCTTCTATTACTTTAGGATCGTCTCCCCTTACCACAAGGTCGCAGCCCAGCCCGAGTTTAGCCGCTGCCGCAGCGGTCGCCCGGCAATGATTGGATTGAATGCCACCGGCAGTAATCAACGTATCACAGCCATGATTCAAGGCATCCGCAACGGAAAATTCCAGTTTTCTTATTTTATTTCCGCTTACTTCTGTCCCCGTAAAATCATCACGTTTTAGATACAAATTTACCCCAAGCTCATCACTTAGACGATCGAGTTTTTGAATCGGTGTTGGCAAATTAGCTAAATTTAGTCGTTTCATCATTATTTCTCCTTTACCTCATTCTATTTTTGAGCTAGTGACTCTTTTATCTTCACAAAAACATATTCTTAACATACCAAAAAAAGAAGCACAGTCCACAAGGATTGCGCTTCACTATATATTTATTAAGCATTTTTTTCTGTTTTGCGTTCTTATCGGGCTGATAGATGCCAAATATATTTCCTTCGCTATCATGATAATATCCCCGCCATTCCATTCCTATACTTTTTTCATTCGTTTCAATATAATTCAAAGAGGTAGAGGTCGCCTCTTCATGATTTTTCAAAATAAAAAACGGGGGAGTCCATATGATTCATACATCTGCTCCTAATGTGAAAGAAACTCCTTCTTTTTCCGTGAGGCAAATGGAGCAACGAGTGGTGCTTAATTACGTTTCAATCCCGGGTAATTCTAATAAATTTTATATTATGGAATTCCACGAAGGCTCGGGAGAATATTCTTTTTGTATCTATACGGAATATGGTCGTTTAGGAAGAATGCCGCGAAAACAAAAGAGATTTTTTCAAACACGCTTACACGCAAAAAAGGAATTTGACAGGATTCTTTCTTCTAAACGAAAAAAAGGCTATGAGATGATTGTGATAGACGAAGAATGGGAAGAATTATCCCTCATTCCACTTAGAGCCCGCTATCAAAGTAACGTTATTCACTCGAACGCCCAATCTCCTTCTATCTCGAATCACACTCCGTTAGGAAACCTTTCAGAAATTCAGCTTCATAGAGGTATGCAGATTTTAACTGAAATTGAGGAAATTTTACATCAAGGCACTCATGATGTCATCCGCTTGTCTAATCAGTTTTATTCAGTCATACCTGTTGTATTTGGAAATCAAATAGACAAAAGCTTTCTTTTAGATAATTCTGAGAAAGTAAAAGAGAAAAAAGAACAATTAAAGCAGATGATTTTAGAAGGGACAAGGGGACAGGTCCCTTGTCCCACCAAATTATTCCAATTCTAACTGGGACAAGGGACCCGTCCCGGTGTCCCACTCTGTTTCAATTAACCGCTAATCAATTAGAGAAATCCTCCAATGTACAGAGCGCTGTTGGACGTTTAATTCTTGGAACGATTGCTTCGTATACCCGAAAATAATAATTCATGTTGTCCTGATCTAAAAACGTGGTGTCAAAATCACTTGCTATTGCGAGGTCAATATTTTGTTTGCCTGCGTCTACGACAACACCAGTACCGCTTTTAATCATTGGGGATTGAAAAACTCCTGCTGTCATTAACTCCCGAATATGTTCAATCTCTAATACATGCGTTCCTTGATGAACACGGTGGACAAGGGCATATAACTCAGGAGATAACACAAGGGCATATGGACCGGTATGACCCATCCGCAACAGCTTATTCCTTGCTTCAACCACATCACTAAATGCATTTCCAGACTCCATCCAATCACTGCGAATATGAGATAATCTCCCGGTGACATTCATGATGCCTTGAATATTAAATTCTTCTGAACCATTAAAAATCAGGTCATCCTCAAGTAATGCACACTGCTGTGCGGCATTGGCTGAAGCTGAAAAATCGATCGGACTGCCAAATGTTTTTGCCTGCTGAATATCACGCCAATATAAAATAAAGTCCTTATATAACAACGGGATTGTAAGCGTTACCCTTTTTGACGGAACAGACAGCTTCGAATCCTCACCATGAAAACTGATTGCCCCTCGTTCAGTCATCTCGTAAATATCATTCGTTACCGACTGAATCCCCTCCCCAAGAGGACCGTATATATCTAAAAAACGCCTTCCAACCAGCTGCTTTTTTATACTCTCAAATACCGTTTGATCAAGCTCTTTCCATTCTCCACTGGTTAATGAAGACTCCAAAAATTGAGTTGCTTTATCCATAATTATCATCTCCCTTTAACTATGTTTCAGACTTCCAACAGTTAATGATTTTCTTGCAATTTTATTTGCTTGAGGGTGTTTCGGTGAATGATATTGTGAATAGGCATCAACCTTTACATTTGCCCCATTCTCTTCCTTTTCATCAGTTGGAATGGATGTATTGAATTCAATCCCCCCTTGAAATTCGCTATTTAATTTTTCTAAACTGACTTTCATTTGTTGATAATCCTCATTGGTTAGACTTCTTAATGCTTGGATTTTCTCTCCGAATTCCGTTTCTTTATATTGAAAAAGAAACAGATCTAAATGTTCCAAAAAATTATGAAGGCCAAACTTCTCCAAACTTATGTCCTGTAAAAGGTGGACAAACTCAGGCTGATTGTTGGAGAGAGCCATTTCATTTTTTAACACGGCTGTAATCTTCGGCATCAGAATATCCAAGCGGTCTGAACGATGCTCTTCCTCTTCATAAATATGATGCCAAAAAAGGCGTTCATGGTCATCTTGGGCATTTTCAATGATCGGCGTTAGAATTTCCATAAACTCCATTAATGCGTTTTTCGTCCGCTTAAAAATGGAGTCCATATCTATAAAAGTATTTTCCACAAAAACCCCTCCTCCTGTGTGTAAACCACTCCATTTATGCCCAAATACTGGAGTAATTAAACCTATTTTAGCATTTTTAGAAAGGTTTTAATAGAATATAGTCCCAAGATTCAGAACATTCAATTAGAGTAATAGGGCACACTGTAAATAATTGAACGTTGTATGTCTAAACCTATTACAAAAATGTGAACAATCCCCTGATTCCTATATAAAATGTAAACGCTTCACTAAAATATAGTTATTCATCGATTTGTTTTCTTATTTGGGTTGTAATCGTGTAATATTTAATCTATAATTTAGAAAAATCAGAAAACTAGGAAAGGCAGGCATACTTTAAATGAAAATTGCAGAAATCGGAAATACGATTGAATTCAAAGGCGGGGTAAGAGGAATTGTAGAGAAAGTATATGAGAATTCAGTGATTGTTGAAATAGATCTGGATACCAAGATTGATGATTTTCCATTTGAACGGACAGTTGTAAACCATAAAAATTATAAGATCGTTAACAGGGCGATTAGAGCCGTGTAACAAAAAGGACTGACACAAAAGGGCAATTTCATCCCCTCTTGCGTCAGTCTTTTTTTTGTTTTAATAATAAAAAATTAACAAATTGAAAATCCAGATACTTCTCTATTTACTAAATAGATAGTAATAAACTTAATTTAAGTTTTTAAGGGTAAATCATTATAAGAATTTTTTTTATTATAGTATAATCAGTGTGGATATAAAACTTAATTTACACATCATTTGGCTGGTTATGGAGAGCTTTTTTCAAAACGGATAAGAGATCATCCACAAATTTAAAATGATGATAACAACTATTTTACTAGAGGTGTTTCTTTAATGGAGCAAAAAGAACAGCAACATTTTGATGTCGTGATCGTTGGTGGAGGACTAGCGGGGTTATCTACAGCGGCTTTGTTATCAAAACAGAATAAAAAAGTCCTTGTATTGGAAAGAGGAATATTAGGCGGAAGAGCAGTTACGATGAAACTGAAAGGTTTTTCTTTTAACTTTGGTTCCCATGCTATTTATGGCAGAGATTTATCCGTACTCAAAAGATTAGAAAAAGAATTGGGTCTGCAAATCGATTGGCGTGATTTCAGCCCGACAAAAGCAAAGTATGAAATAGATGGTGAATTAACGCATGTTCCTTCTAATGTCAAAGGACTCTTTCGCACAAAACTCTTATCAGAGTCAGGAAAAGTAAAATTTGCCTTTGAAGTTTTAAAAACTTTGGCAAGCATAGAAAAAGGCCACCCTCATATGTCGATTGGAAAGTGGATGGAAACAAAGAAATTATCGCCGGAAGTAAAAGAAATGATGCTGACATTAGCAAGCTCTAACTTTTTCACAAAGGAGCCTGAGTCGATTCCATCGGACATCTATTTCAACTATTATAACAGTCTATTTAAAACATCAAAAGCCGTTTCTTATATTGGCGGCGGCTGGCAGGCGCTGATTAACGAACTTGTCCGCGTGATTGAGGAAAATAACGGAGAAGTCCGAACAAAAGCAAAAGTAGATGGCGTTGATGTGGTTGGTGATCGGGTGACCACAGTCCATATCAAGGATGAGGTTATAACGGCAAGAAAATTTGTCTTTGCGATTCCGCCAAAGGAGTTATTAAAGTTATTTGTTAATTCTCCAATTGAACACATCGTGCAGCAGTATGCCCTCTATCATCCGACCGTTGTGTTTGTATATGATATTGGATTAAAGGAACGACTTGATGTGCCATATACGTATATTTACGATACGGATAACAGGCTTTTTGCAACAGACATTTCCTATTATGATGAAACCTGTGTTCCTGAAGGCGGACAGCTTTTACAGGCAACGGCCTATATGAAGCAATCGGATGTAGGAAATAAAGAAGCAACGGAAAAAATTAAACAAAAAATCGAGGCCTTTTTTGATAAGCATTTTAGCGGCTGGCGTGAACAGCTCGTTGTCCCACGAATCTCGCAACGTGCTATCGTACAGGAAATTCAATGGAACATGACGCAACAGGCGATGCCGCTTTACTTCATGCCAATCCGAAACAGCTTTTTCTGCGGGGACTGGTGTGAAGGACAAGGACAGCTGTCAGAGTTATCCTTCTCCAGTGCCTACAATGTCAGTGAGTTAGTCATGAACAGCTTGGAATCTTAAGCTGCAACATTTCATTCACAGGGAGAGTGATAAATCACTCTCTTTTCCTTTGCTCCACTTTAATTACTCTTTTCATTCCCATCGATAAGAGGTAAGGTGATTTCAAAACACGTTCCTTTTCCTAATTCACTCTTCACCTTTATCGAGCCATACATCGAGCGGATAATACTAAAAGATACCATCATTCCTAATCCCGTTCCTTTTGCCCCTTTGGTTGTGAAATACGGTTCGCCTAGACGCTTAATCTGCTCCTCTGTCATACCTTTCCCAGTATCTCTGACCAAAAGCGTGAGGCCAGTTTTATTTGTGAAAAGCTCAATATGCAAAGATCCCCCGTCCTCAATCGCCTCAATTCCATTCTTTGTTATATTTAACAAACACTGCTGGAACGATTGCCGGCTTCCTTTTGTATATGCTTCTGTTAAATGGGAGGTAATTTCCACCGCATTCATATTTGCCAACGGACGAATCACTTCTATTACACGTAGACATTCTTGCTGCACATCAAATATTTCCTGCTGTTCTTCTATCGGTTTGGCAAAAGTCAGGTAATCTGTAATAATCTTCTCAGCACGATCCAACTCATCTATCGCAATCGATGCATACTCGTCTTTTTTATCCTCTGCGGGATTCTCTAGCAATAGCTGCATAAAACCGCGGCTGACCGTTAAAGGATTCCGTACTTCATGCGAAATGGATGCAGCCAGATGGCTAATCAGCTCAATCTTTTCTGTTTGTATGATTCGTTGCTTCATATTAATTAAGCTATAGATTTTCTCGAAAGCATAAGTAACAATCCCTGTACCGGCAACATGAAAAATGATAAATACACTAAAAATATAGATGATATTCTTTTCAGGAAGACCATTATTCAATAATTCATTCCCTGCAGATAAGATGATATAGACAGTCAATACCAAAATAGAAGCATAAAGTGCCAGTAACATCGACGAAATCACTTTTTTACGCATACTCCAATTTAAATATCTTTTGGAAAAAATTAAACTAATAATGATAATCGAGATACCCATGCTAACGGCACCGACTATCCCTACCCCGCCAATAATCAAGCGATACCCCACAGTAATAACCGCCAATGGAATCGCTGCGTACACGCCTCCATACAAGACGGCAATCAGCATAGGGATTTGCCTTAAATCCACAATAAATTCATCCGTTAACGATACGCTAAAAGACATACAAAAAATAACACAAATAGTACTAAGGAGAATGTGCATCATGCGCTTTTGTTCAAAAGTCCGCTCTTTTCGATCGAGCCAAAACTGGTAAATAAAAACCATTACTAAAACAAATAGTAAATGATTGAATAAAAACAGGATCTGATCTTTCATCGATGTTTCTCCAATTATATGATTTTCACTAATATAAATTCATTTAATCATTATTTCCAATGAAAGTAAACGAGACTCTAGCAATATTCAAAATACCTTTATAATAAACACAAGAGGATGATAGTCACCGCCATCATCCATGATTTTCATTCCAATTGGAAATACAATTCACTGTGAAATCCATCAAGCATAATTCGTTTAGAATTTGGAGCATTGTTGTATAATATTTACAACTGATAAAAAAAAGGAGATTGTGTAATGATTGCAACTTATGAAGAAAATATAGCAGGTTTTGATAAAATTGATTCCGCAAAAGCACAAGAATTAATTAAAGGAGAAGGCGAAGCCGTTATCTATATTGGCAAGGCAGTTTGCCCCTATTGCCAAAAATTCATTGGAAAATTAAAGCAGGTTGCGGAAGAAACAAATACTCACATCTACCATGTAAATAGTGTAGAAAAATCTGATATGGAAGGTATTACAGCATTCCGCAATGAATACGACATCCCAACCGTACCCGGTTTCATTTATACAAACGGGTCCACAGTAAACGTCAAATGTGATTCATCCATGCCAGAAGAAGAAATCAAAGCGTTTATGAACAAATAATGTGGGACAAGGGGACGGGTTCCCTGTCCCATTTTCTTGTCTATTAATGATTCAAAAACTCCTGTAATATATTGTTGAATTGGGTAGGATTATCCTGATTGGCACAATGGCTTGCATCGGGGATTTCAACTAACTGACAATAGGGTTCGCTAGTTGCCCATGAAGGGGCAATTTTTTTAATATTACCTGTATGATCACTTTCCCCATATACAAGCAGGATGGGCTTATTTATTTTATATCCCTCTTCGTAATGCAGACATGCTGCTGTTGCATAAAGAATTTTTGTAAAGTCCCTTTTTCCTACTAATTTAAATGCCTTCCTTAGATAGTTTTGTACATGCAGTTTTAAGGAACTCGCTTTCACACTTGCGTTAACCAAGGAGTTCCAGGGATATAAGCGGATAATTGACGGGGTTAAATTCAATAGAAGATTTTCTAAACCAGTCAATTTCCTTGTATTACATGTACAGTCAACCAATACTAGCTTCTCAACTCTATGCGGATGGAAAAATGCCATCTCCTGTACCGTGTTCCCTCCCATTGATTGACCAATAAATGTCGCCTTGTCAATCCCTTCTTTGTCCATGATCTCAACTAAATCTTCCACCAATAATTTGATGCTGAATGAGTCCCCTATTGGTCTCGATAAACCATGTCCTCTCGCATCCCAAAGCAAGAGATTAAATTCCTCACTCACTATGGGTATTTGCTCATTAAACATCTTGTGGTCGGCACCGGCACCATGCAGGAATATTAACCATGAATTTTTTCCCCTATTAGAAATCCAATAGTGGATATTGCAGCCATCCTTATTCATTACCTTTTCTAACCGTTCTTTACTCATGAAAATGCCCCGCCTTTAGTGAAATTCTTTTTTATTATTGAAATATCGTAGTAATTTTTATGAATACTAAAATTGTAAAGCCATCTATTAAGGAGGACCTTCTAAGAGACAGGCTCAAAAAACTAAAAATAATTTAGGTTCTATAATGAAACCAGATTTTGCTGGAACGGATGCACAGAAAGTAAAACAAGAAATTCAAAAAGATGTAAGCGAAGGACGGGGTGCCATGACTTCGCGAGAGGCCAGTGCAATGCGGGATTAAGATCTTGGACGGCGGAAACTGTTAAAAACCCTTCATTAATAAAATGTTCCCTTGAATTTCTGCGGTTTTTTCACATAGCCCTCTATAATATATCCGCACTTTGTACAAATAATATATTCAATATCTGAACCAAAGCTTATTTTATTGATTGGCCGCATAGCTCCATACCCGTCTTGCTTCCCTTTCCCTAATTCTCTTCCCCCACATTTTGGACATTCCTTTACTTCTGTAGAGCAATTCATAGTAGTCACTCCTTTCCTGTTCCTTTATTTTACCATTTTCCTCCTATTATATTTATACCTTACTCTACTATCGAAAAAATGTGCTGACAATACAGCTCATTTTTCTCACCTTCTATTCTATTACCGGGACAATGTACCCGTCCGAGGCCACTGAAAAAGTTCAAAAAGAA
>CALGSR010000186.1 GCA_937902115.1 uncultured Bacillus sp.
GCAATGATAAATGTGTCTTTTTCACGTGGGGACAGGTTAAATTGTTCTAAGATCGAGACGAGAACGAGAATCTTATCTTCATCAACATCTGGGGAAACAATAAATCGTCGTAGATAAGGATGGAATACATGATTCTCAATCCTTTCTTTCATTTCCGCAATTTTTTTTTCATATTCACACAATCCTATCACCCTTGCATCCCCAAATTTCCTTGCTCTTTTCCTTTGCTCATTTATCAAAAATTATTCTTATCTCTAGTATGAATGAATCAGTGTTTTTATAGGCATGCCTCAGATTCTTCAAAAGAACAAATACCTGCGCTAGTTCAATAAAACCCTGGGCACAAATTCACCGAGGCAAATTTGATTGCACACAATAAACAGACACAATTATATCATAAAAAGATAGTTGTGACATAGATTCCAGTCAATTTGATTCTATTTTTTCCCTTCACTTTCGACCTCGCCGACACGGGTTTGGATGAAGGCATCACCGCGAATTTTAATGGCTGACGTATGCTCAGTAAACTGGGCAATCATGACCTCTCCCTTATCCAGTTTTTCTGAATGATGGAAACGGGTATCTGAACCACGAGTAAGTCCGATCACATGAACCCCGTCTTCCTTTGCCTTAATCACAACATATTCATTTGTAACCGCTTTATTATTCTCCTCCAAGATCATCAAATCCTTTCCTTTTCCTGAAAAGGAAAGGATTGAATGATTAATTCCCTCCTTCCCATTTTCATTGTTCTTTCAATTTGCCTAGTTGTTTTTAATCAAGGATAGTACTTCTGAGCGGGCTGATACATCGTTCAAGAAAATTCCTCGAACAGCTGAAGTGACTGTTTTGGATCCTGGTTTTTTAACGCCACGCATCGTCATACACATATGTTCTGCCTCTACTATGACCATAACACCAAACGGTTCAAGTGTTTCCATGATACTGTTAGCTATTGTCGAAGTAATTCTTTCCTGTAGCTGCGGTCTTTTCGCCACAGCTTCTACAGCTCGTGCCAATTTGCTTAATCCTGTTACCCTTCCATTTCTTGGAATATAAGCGATATGCGCCTTTCCAAAAAACGGTACTAAGTGATGTTCACACATCGAATAAAAGGAAATATCCTTCACTAATACTAATTCTTCATGATCCTCTGAGAAGACTGTTGCAAAATATTCCTTTGGATCGATATTTATTCCACTGAACACTTCTTCATACATTTTCGCCACTCTCTTTGGTGTATCTAAAAGACCTTCACGGTTCGGGTCTTCCCCGATGGCTTCTATAATTAAACGTACCGCTTCTTCAATTTGGGCACGATTCACATTTGACATGTACACTTCCTCCTAAACTCGCTCCAATCAAGCGTCCCCTGAATATCGATGTTGGACATGACAATAACACCGAAACAAATCCTTTGTCACGGGTACGCCTGTGCTGTCTCGCTTCCTTAATACATATTAGCATACTTTTTTTCGTTACGGCAAAATGTATATTTAAAAGAAGATTTAGCCTATCTTCCGATTGATGCTAGGGGATTCTGACTTCAGCAAAAAAACCGCGATTTCTCGCGGTTAATTAGCACTTTATGTAATTATTTCACTGCATCTTTAAGCGCTTTACCTGGTTTAAATGCAGGGACTTTACTTGCTGCAATTTCAATTTCTTCCCCAGTTTGAGGATTGCGGCCTTTACGAGCAGCACGCTCGCGTACCTCAAAGTTCCCAAAACCAATTAATTGTACTTTATCGCCATCTTTTAAAGCATTTAAGATAGAATCGAATACGGCATCAACTGCTTTTGTTGCATCTTTTTTAGAAAGTTCACTTGCTTCTGCAACTGCGTTAATTAGATCTGTTTTGTTCATGCCTTTCACCTCCTCCCAGAATTTCCTAAACATTCGAAAATTGAATACTTACTTTCATTTGTAAACAAATTTCCTGCATTATATACATCACTGCATAAATTTTTTGTAGCAAGCCTTATCTTAAAACAGCGCATCGAATAATTCAACTGTTTTTTAGCAAAAAGCCTTTATTTTCAAGGGTTTAAGGCAAACATTGCAGTGATTCTGTTAAAAGATTATCATAATCAAATTTTGTTATCAAGAAAATTTCTCATTTTCTAGTTAATCTTGGAATTTTCAGTCTACATTTCCTTATTTTCCTTGCATTCCTCGCTGTCAAATGCCTTGCAAAAGAGCGCTCGTTGTTCATTTCTGACGTTCCAGTTCCTAAGAAAAAAATAAATGGGACAGGGAACCAGGTTCCCTGTCCCAACAAAAAAACTCTCTAAAAGAGAGTTACAAAATAATGGCAATCAGCCCGCCTGAGCCTTCATTAATAATGCGCTCGAGGGTTTCTTTTAATTTATAGCGGGCATTTTCAGGCATTAAGGATAATTTCGCCTGAATTCCCTCTCTAACAAGCGAACTCAATGAGCGGCCAAAGATATCTGAATTCCAAATCGATAGTGGATCATCCTCAAAATCCTGCATTAAGTAGCGGACCAGTTCTTCGCTTTGTTTCTCGGTACCGATGATCGGCGCAAATTCACTCTCCACATCCACTTTGATCATGTGGATCGATGGGGCAACAGCCTTTAAGCGGACTCCGAACCGAGCCCCTTGGCGGATGATTTCCGGTTCATCGAGACTCATATCTGCAAGTGAAGGTGCAGCAATTCCGTAACCCGTTTGTTTCACCATTTTTAAAGCATCAGCTACTTGATCATATTCCGTTTTTGCATGAGCAAAATCCTGCATCAATTCGAGTAAATGATCTTTTCCGCGAATCTCTACGCCTACGATTTCCTTCAAAATATCGTCATATAAATCATCCGGTGCATATAGATCAATTTCCGCAATCCCCTGCCCCATTTCAATTCCTGCCAAGCCTGCACGGTCAATAAATTCGAAGTCACTGAATTGCTGGACAACCCTGTCAACATCCCGCAGACGTTTAATATCCTGTACGGTCCCTTTCACCGCTTCCTGATAGCTTTCACGGAGCCAATGTGTCTCTTTTAGCACCATGACCCAGCTTGGTAGATTAACATTAACTTCAAGAACTGGAAATTCATATAAAGCCTCCCGTAATACACTAAGTACATCCGATTCTTTCATTCCCTCAACACTCATTGCGAGAACTGGAATATCATATTTTTCGCTTAGCTCGCCCCTTAAGGCCTCTGTATTTGGATGATGAGGCTGAACGCTGTTAATAATCATAATGAATGGCTTTCCCACTTCTTTTAATTCATTAATGACCCGCTCTTCAGCTTCCAAATAGTTGCTGCGTGAGATTTCCCCAATTGATCCGTCTGTTGTAATGACTACGCCGATGGTGGAATGCTCTTGAATCACCTTGCGTGTGCCGATTTCAGCCGCTTCATGGAAAGGAATCGGTTCTTCATACCATGGGGTTGTGATCATACGCGGTCCATTCTCATCCTCATATCCCTTTGCCCCTGGAACTGTATAACCGACGCAATCGACTAAGCGGATATTGACATCGAGCCCGTCGTCAACATGAATCGTGGCAGCTTGATTTGGGACAAATTTGGGTTCGGTGGTCATAATCGTTCTACCCGCTGCGCTTTGAGGCAATTCATCTTGGGTACGAGCCCGTTCGGCTTCATTATTCATGTTTGGTAAAACGACCAGTTCCATAAACTTTTTGATAAAAGTCGATTTACCGGTACGTACAGCTCCAACCACTCCCAAATATATATCGCCGCCGGTTCTCTCGGCAATATCTTTAAATATATCTACCTTTTCCAAGTGATCCCCTCCAGATTCCCTGCATTAGTGGGATAGTGTTAATTCTCTGCTCGTTTGTGACACTTATAAATATGATGTTGTCCTATATTGTTATGACAGTTTTCTAATATTTTTACCTCCTCAAAGGAAAAGACCTTCGCTTTCCATGTTCATATTTTTACATTCCCCTATATAGGAGACTTAAAATTTTCCGTTTGCAGATACGTATACTATTCGGCAGGCAGAGCCCAATGGTTTCCTGCTCTAATCATCATGAGGGAAATAAAAAACCCTTCTCCTACAATATATTTTGTAAAAGAAGGGTTATGACTATTTCGTTAAAAAGATTGGGTCACCAGTCTCTTCATCAATCGTATAAGGCAGTGAATAAACAGGAACAAACATGGAATCCTGCCATAATAGATCCCGGATATCGTCCCCAGGCTTAAAGCTATGTTCTGTTTTTTTCATTATTTCGTATAAGTCCATTCGGTAATCGACATAAATTTCTGCGTTTCCAGAAATGACAAATGAAAGATTTTTATTTGTATAAGGGCTTATCACGTACGGTTCTTCTCTAAATCCTAACTTTTTGTAATCCAATATAAAAATATTGTCCGCTGCTTTTTCCTTATACGCAGGGTAGCCCTGGGTTTTAATCCGGAGCTTAATTTCCCCGATCGTTTCTGGTATGCGAAGGTCAAAAATTTTAACAGTTGGATTTTCTTCTACATCAACAAGTACATATTGAAAGACACCACCGCTTTCATATGCATTGCCCGGCGCTTCTGCTATATACTCCGGCACAAGCCTTTTGAAATCGATCTTATATTTTTGATAAATAGGCGTGTTTTCTTCGGAATTTTTGATCGGAAGAATGCCCCCATTATCTTCGCGGAATTTTGTGACAGCGGTCTGTACCAATTGGACTTGGTCTTCGTAAGGGATTTGGTTTTGTTGCAGTTTGTCCTCTGGATACATACATCCTGTTAGAATAAAAGTCAATAGGGCCGCAATAAGCAGCAGTAAATGCTTCTTTCTCATTTTATCAATCCTTTAACTCTATGAAAGTACTATTCAAATGTTGGCCCAGCCATAACCACTAAGAAAATAATTAAACCTGCTAAAATCAATAATATGTACGCAATAATGGCTGTGAGCGTTTTTAATACCCCATTTTTAAATTTGTAGCGGCTAAAATAAATCAAAAACACGGAAATCGCCAAAAATCCAATCCCTGACAGTGAAATCCACATCTTCATTAATCCCGGTGACACGTCATCCTCTCCTTTGCTCGCGAGTATTATATCATAAATCGATCTCACAAGTCTGCCGCCTTTTTACTCAAGCCCAGCCCACCTCTTTTTCCACGCAAAAAAACAGAATAAAGAAAAAGTAATTTCTTTATTCCGGCATAAAATTATGACTAAATAACCCATGTCCTTGTTCATTCCACCAGTTTGCTTCATATGCATTGTATGCAGAGGGTGACAGGAACGCTTCCTCTAATGCCTATATTTCCGAGAATAATTTAATCTTGGTCAAAAATGGCGTTAAATTGTTCCATTTCATTCGTTTTTCCCCGAGTCATTAAGGCATCGACGGCATCTTTGGGATCAATCCCATGAAACAAGACGTCATAGAGCGCATTCGTGATTGGCATTTGCACATTATATTTTTTTGCCAGTTGCCAAGCAGCTTTTGTCGTACGTACCCCTTCAACGACCATGCCCATATTATCCAGTACCTCTTGCAGCTTCTTTCCTTTCCCCAGCAGATTCCCGGCACGCCAATTCCGCGAATGAACACTTGTACAGGTAACGATTAAATCTCCCAGCCCAGTCAAACCGGAGAAGGTTAAAGGATTAGCTCCCATTTTCATCCCAAGGCGTGAAATTTCCGCCAATCCCCTTGTCATTAAAGCTGCTTTTGCGTTATCCCCATAGCCGAGGCCGTCTGAGACACCCGCTGCTAAGGCAATAATATTTTTTAAAGCACCGCCAATTTCAACTCCGATAATATCAGAATTCGTGTAAACACGAAAATTACCGTTAATAAACAGGTCCTGGACTCTTTCCGCAGCACCCATCTTTTTCGATGATACCGCTACTGTTGTAGGCCGGCGCAATGACACCTCTTCAGCATGGCTCGGTCCGGATAGAACAACGATGCTGTCAACCAGTTCTATCGGCATTTCTTCCTCAATCATTTCTGAAATGCGCAATAATGTATCCGGTTCAATTCCCTTGCTGACATGAACGATAACTAACGGCTCCTTTTGGATCTGTTTAATTTTCCCCAGCACTTCCCGGATAGCTTTTGTCGGAACAGCCATCACCACTACTTCGATTCCAGCCAGTGTCTCTTTTAGTGATGAAAAAGCTTTAATATTTTCCTGGAGTACGATCTCCGGTAAATATTTTGTGTTCGTGTGTTCGCCGTTAATCTCCATTACCTGATGCGGATTATGACTCCAGAGGCGAACCTCGTGTTCATTATCGGCAAGCACCATGGATAGTGCCGTTCCCCAGCTTCCTGCACCAATTACCGCAATGGATTCCTTTTTCCCTTCCATCTTCTCACGACCTTTTTTACATATTACTTTCTTTCTCTAGCAAAAATTTTGATCGGTGTTCCTTCAAAACCAAAGGCATCCCTAATTCTGTTTTCTAAAAAACGCACATATGAGAAATGCATCAATTCCGGTTCATTGACAAAGACGACAAAGGTCGGCGGCTTGACGGCAACCTGAGTGGTATAATAAATTTTCAAACGTCTTCCTTTGTCAGTTGGTGTTGGATTCATCGCTACCGCATCCATAATCACATCATTTAATACGCTTGTTTCGACTCGTAGGGCATGATTGTCACTGGCGACATTAATCATCGGGATCAGTGTATGAATGCGTTTTTTTGTTTTTGCCGATAAAAAGACAATCGGAGCATAATCAAGGTATTGAAAATGTTCACGAATATTTTGCTCAAAGGCCTTCATCGTCTTTTCATCTTTTTCAACAGCATCCCATTTATTAACTACTATTACTACAGCCCGTCCAGCTTCATGAGCATAACCGGCAATCTTTTTATCCTGCTCGATAATTCCTTCTTCCCCATCAAGAACGACGAGCACAACATCCGAGCGTTCAATGGCCCGTAATGCCCGGAGTACGCTATACTTTTCGGTTGTCTCATAAACCTTTCCTTTTTTCCGCATTCCGGCTGTATCGATGATGACATATTTTTGACCATCATAAGTCAATTCTGAGTCAATTGCATCACGTGTCGTACCGGAAATGTTGCTGACAATAACACGATCTTCACCAAGAATGGCATTCACGAGCGAAGATTTACCAACATTCGGCCGACCGATAAGAGAGAAACAAGTCACATCTTCATCATAGTTACCTGCTCCTCCTTTCGGAAAATGCTTAGCTGCCTCATCCAATAAGTCCCCAAGTCCAAGACCGTGCGAACCGGAAATCGGAAATGGCTCACCAAAACCTAGTGTATAAAAATCATAAATCATATGTCTCATTTCCGGATTATCAATTTTATTCACGGCTAAGACGACAGGTTTTTTCGCCTTATATAAAATTTTTGCCACTTCTTCATCTGCCGAAGTAACACCTTCTCTTCCATTTGTGAGAAAAATAATCACATCTGCTTCATCAATGGCGATTTCCGCCTGTTGGCGAATTTGTTCCAAAAAGGGTTCGTCACCAATATCAATTCCACCTGTATCAATAATATTAAAATCATGATTCAGCCACTCCGCTGAACTATAAATTCTATCCCTTGTCACACCAGGAACATCCTCAACGATCGATATCCGTTCACCGACAATTCGGTTAAAGATAGTCGATTTCCCTACATTCGGCCTTCCGACAATGGCAATAACTGGTTTGGCCATGCACTGCACCTCTCTCTATCTATTTCATTTTGGTTATATCACCAATAATTCCCTTAATAATTAGTAATAAAACCCTTCTAATAAGCAGAAGGGTCTAACTTAGTAATTCTATCAA
>CALGSR010000187.1 GCA_937902115.1 uncultured Bacillus sp.
TTTTTCGAGCGAACTCGCGAGTATAGGGCGCAAATACGCCAAGGCGCATTTGATTCATCAGCAATGCTTTTTAGACAGTCCAAGACTACTAATAAAGGAGCGATTTTTGTGGCGAAAGTATATGTATTTGACCATCCACTCATTCAGCATAAGCTTACATACATTCGGAAAAAGAATACGGGAACAAAGGAATTTCGGGAACTTGTTGATGAAGTAGCAACCTTAATGGCCTTTGAAATCACGCGTGATATGCATTTAGAAGATATTGAAATTGAAACACCTGTGGCAGTGACGAAATCGAAAGTACTATCAGGAAAGAAAATCGGTCTTGTTCCGATTCTGCGTGCGGGCATCGGCATGGTGGACGGCGTATTAAAATTAATTCCGGCTGCCAAGGTCGGTCATATTGGTCTATACCGCGATCCGGAAACATTAAAGCCGGTTGAATACTATGTCAAGCTTCCGACGGATGTCGAGGAACGTGACTTTATTGTTGTTGACCCAATGTTGGCAACAGGCGGCTCTGCCATCGAAGCGATTAAATCCCTGAAAACACGCGGTGCAAAACATATCAAGTTTATGTGTTTAATCGCAGCCCCTGAAGGCGTGGAAGCATTAAAAGAAGCTCATCCTGACGTAGATATTTACATCGCGGCTCTTGATGAAAAATTAAACGAACACGGCTACATCATTCCAGGCCTGGGAGATGCCGGAGACAGACTATTTGGCACAAAATAATTACAAATGGGACAGGGTACCTGTCCCTCTGTCCCTACAGAGAGGTGTAAAAATGAAGCGACCGATTAAAGTGATGACCATATTTGGCACAAGGCCGGAAGCAATTAAAATGGCACCGCTTGTCCTTGAATTAAAGAAGCGTCCGGAGCAGTTTACGGCTATTGTCACCGTGACGGCGCAGCACCGGCAAATGCTTGACCAGGTGCTCGATATTTTTAATATTGTGCCGGATTATGATTTAAACATTATGAAGGAGCGGCAGACGTTAATCGATGTCACAACCCGCGGGCTTGAAGGGCTCGATCAAGTCATGAAAGAAGTAAAACCCGATATTGTGCTTGCTCATGGCGATACGACGACGACCTTTGTTGCCAGCCTTGCCGCCTATTAT
The DNA here is from genome assembly GCA_937902115.1 of uncultured Bacillus sp. Taxonomy (GTDB): domain Bacteria; phylum Bacillota; class Bacilli; order Bacillales; family Cytobacillaceae; genus Bacillus_BD. The sequence continues at coordinate 1,130 of CALGSR010000187.1, forward strand.
AACCAAATTCCGGTCGGCCATGTTGAAGCGGGCTTAAGAACGTGGAATAAGTATTCACCCTTTCCTGAAGAAATGAACCGCCAATTAACCGGTGTCATTGCAGACTTGCATTTTGCACCGACAGCGAAGTCCGCCCAAAACCTCATCCGGGAAAACAAACAGCAGGAGACCATCTTTATCACAGGAAATACCGCCATTGATGCCTTACATACAACGGTAAAGAAAGAATACAATCACGAAGTACTAAGCCGCATTGGCCAGGACCGCCTCATCCTCTTGACAGCCCACCGCCGCGAAAATCTTGGCGAACCGATGCGAAATATGTTCCGTGCCATCAAACGGATTGTTGAGGAGCATCAAGACACGCAAGTTATTTACCCTGTTCACATGAATCCGGCGGTAAGGGAAGCAGCAGATGAAATTCTCGGCAGCGATCGAAGAATTCATTTGATTGAGCCGCTGGATGTGATTGACTTCCATAACTTTTCCGCACGTGCCCATTTGATTTTGACAGATTCCGGAGGCATTCAGGAAGAAGCTCCGTCTCTCGGCGTTCCCGTGCTTGTCCTCCGTGATACGACGGAAAGACCTGAGGGAATTGAAGCGGGTACACTGAAGCTTGCGGGCACGAATGAGGAAACCATCTATACATTAGCAAAAGAACTTCTGAGCAATTCAGCCGAGTATGAAAAAATGGCAAAGGCATCGAACCCGTACGGGGACGGCCATGCTTCAAGCCGCATTTGCGAAGCCATTCGCTATTACTTTAAACAGACAGAGCAGCGCCCGGACGAGTACCGTTAAGTGAAGCGGGAGTATCTGTAAGATTGTTTGAGTCGAGGATTGCTAGGAAAGCGGTCCTCGATAATTTCAGCCCCTTACGGACCATTATTTGTTCTCGTTAAAACCACTTTGGTAATCTATACCAACCGCATACCCCTTGTAAAATAGGCAAATCCTATTAAAAAAGGGGGTTATTTCATGAAGCATCTTTTTGTCCTTATTCTTATTTTATCCGCAATATTATCCGGTGCAGATCGGTCTCCACTTATCTCTTTTTCAAAAAAATACGTCTGGGCTGGAGCCAACGAAAACGCAAAGCAAACTGCATCCGTAACCATCCCGCCGCTCCCAACACCTGACAGAAACGAGGAACAAGTAGCGATTGCCGTTACCGATAAAGGCATGACAGCTGCAGAAATCAAACAATTACTGCGGAAATATCCCCGGATTCAATTAAGGAAAACCTTCAACCTGGCGTTAAATGGATTCTCGGTTAAAGGGCCGCAAGTAATATTAGAAAAGCTGGCACAGGATGAAGCCGTTCAGACAGTGACAATCACCAATCATTATATCGCGGCCCATCCTGGCACTGCCATGGAAAACGACCTCAGGCACGTGGACGACCCGCTGGCAAAACACTTCATCACCAATCAATACCAAGCCCATGCCGCAGACAATATGGAACTCATCGGCGCAACGACTGTGCAGGGAATTTTGCATTCGAAATTAACCGGCAAAGGGGTAAAAATTGGCGTGATCGACACAGGCGTCGATTATTCGCATCGTGATTTAAAAGGGAATTACCGCGGCGGTCGTGATGTGGTGGACGGTGATACAGATCCGATGGAAACAAAGGGTCTCTTCGGTCAGAACACCCTTCACGGGACTCATGTTGCCGGGATTATTGCCGCTAATGGGCAAATGAAGGGAGTGGCTCCGGGGGCATCCATTTATGCCTACCGTGCACTTGGACCAGGAGGATCCGGAACATCTGAGCAGATTATTGCGGCAATCGAACGGGCGATTGCTGACAAGGTTGATATTATCAATTTATCACTGGGCACCAATGTGAACGGTCCTGATTTGCCACTGAGTTTGGCATTGAATAAAGCGGTGGAGCATGGCATCACAGCAGTTACCTCTTCAGGAAACTCCGGCCCAAATATCTGGACGGTCGGAACCCCCGGGACCGCCTCAAAGGCAATTTCCGTCGGGGCCTCAACACCCACTCTTCAGATTCCATATATCATGGACCGGAGCGGAGGCAAGATCAAATTAGAGCTAATGCAGGGCTCTGTTCCATGGGACCTAAATCGAGAATATGAGCTGGTCAGCGGGGGATTCGGCAAGACGGAAGAGCTCGAGAACGCTCGTGGAAAAATTGTTTTACTGGAGCGAGGGATTCTTACTTTTTCGGAAAAAGTAAAAAATGCTGCTGAAGCCGGTGCTGTTGCGGCGATAATTTTTAACAATACAAACGGTCCTTTGCTCGGGAACCTTGAACAGGTTAGCCCGATTCCAATTATGGGCATCACAAAAATAGAGGGGAAAAGACTGCTTCAGGAAATAAAGGAAGGGAATGCTCATGTGAGAACGACCATTGCGGAGGAAAGAGATGAGCTTGCGGCCTTTAGCTCACGGGGGCCTGTGACCGACTCCTGGGAAATTAAACCGGATGTGCTCGCTCCGGGGGTTGCAATTCAAAGCACGGTTCCCGGCGGCTACATCCCGATGCAAGGCACCTCAATGGCTGCACCACATGTAGCCGGAGCTTGTGCACTGATCAAAGAGGCCCATCCGGACTGGAATCCGGAACAAATAAAAGCAGCATTGATGAACTATGCCAAGCCGCTTGCACGTACAAATGGGGAATTATACCGCACATATGAACAAGGGGCGGGGCGGATCCAATTAAAGGAGTCGCTTGAGGCAGAGGTCATCGCGTACCCGGCATCACTGCAATTCGGCCGCTTTCAGCAAGACGATACCCAACACGTGCATAAAGCAACAATCACAATCGAGAATATAAGCGGCCATGAGCAGTCCATTTCATTTTCAATACCAAAGCATGAGCCGGGCATCAAGTGGCATATCCCGCCGTCTTTCACACTAAAAGCTGATGAGAGGAGAAATGTTGAAATTCAGCTTACGGCAGACCCGCAAATCCTTAAGTCAAAACTCCGGGACGGTGCACTCCTGATCCACACCGATGGGAAGGAAATCCGCATTCCCTATTTATTTGTGCTCGAGGAACCCGACTATCCAAGGGTCATGGGATTTGATTTCGGTGCAGGAGACAGACCTGGCACCTTCCGCTATGAAGTGTACCTTCCGGGCGGCGCTGAAGAATTTGGCATCGCTTTGTTTGATCCGGATACGAATTTTTTCGTGCAATTTCTTGATTGGAAACGAGATGTCGGGAGGGGGCTGCTGCGGCAGGAGGTACCTGCAACACAAATACCAGGTGAAGGATTTTATCTTGCAAAGGTTTTCGCACGGAAATCAGGGAAGGAGGATACGCTTGATATATTTCTCCCATTATATATGGAAAATTCATGAGACAGCAATCATTAGATTTATGAAGAAAAAGTAATGTATAATAAAGTATGTTTTAGTATTGTTCTATAACAATCGGAGAATAACCCCATCTGTGTGATCGTGCAATTAGTATAACGTTATTATGGAACATAAAAAGCACTTATCGGAATTGTCTGTGATTTATGTCACTGAAAAAATGAGGAGAAGTCGTTTCTTGTTAGAAAATGAAATGACATGATAAAGGATGGTGCTGCAAAGCCCTTTGTGGCGCCAAATAATCCAATGGTACAACAAATTGTTACAAAAAGGTGAACAAGATATGAGTTAAATGTGTCGAATTTTCAAAACAAACACGTTGACATTGATAAAGTGCTATTGTATGCTATTCAAGGGTATAATGAGAGGGTTTTCAGGAAAATTCAAAAAACTACCTAGTCTTTTCTTGAGACGCATACCCAAACCACGAAATTTTCTTTCTTTTTCTTTGATCAAAAGATAACATTCACACTTCATCACAAAACAAAAAAATGTTATCCTAATTAAGTAACTACAGTTTCAATATGTCTCACAATAACGATCGAAAAAGGTGGTTTGATGAGCCAAAATCGTCATCCATTAAAGGGATATGTTCTTATGTCCGCGATTGTATCGCAACTGGTTGGCTCCATCTTAGCCGGGATTTTTTTGGGACGATGGGTGGATGGTTACACAGGAACGGAGCCGCTCTTTCTTATCATCGGCTTGTTGCTGGGATTGAGTACAGGAGTTTACACCATGATGCATTTAATTCGTCAATTTTATTCGGGAGAGCAGTAAATAATGTCTGAAATAGCAGAAATACTAGAGATGTATACGAGACAGCGTAAATACCTATTCTATTTAATGGCGATCTTTGTCCTTGGCTGGGGCTTTACATCTTATAAGGCTGTTTTTTTAGGACTCACCTTCGGTACATGCATCAGTTTGTTTAACTTATTTATTTTAGTAAGAAAAATGAAGCAATTTGGAAACACAATGAAAAACGGCGGAAAAATGCGTTCATTAGGAATGCTGTCAAGGATGGCAGCTGCCATTTTTGCTGTTTTAATTGCAATGGAATTTCCTGAGTATTTACATCTTGTATCTGTGATCATTGGATTAATGACAGCCTACCTTGTCATTATGATAGATTATTTTTTTCAACATTATTTCTTACATAAGTAGCAAGGAAGAGAGGTGAAAACTTATGGAACACGGAGCACCTATTCGAGAGCTTTTTGGGTTGAGTTTCAATTTGGGGAATGTGTTGATGATAACAGTTGCCAGTGCAATTGTCTTTATTATCGCTGTTCTAGGAACACGACACATGGCCATGAAACCAACTGGAATGCAGAATTTTATGGAGTGGGTCATGGATTTTGTTAAAGGGATTGTTAAAAGTAATATGGATTGGAAGACTGGCGGACAATTTCATATTTTAGGAATCACCTTGATTATGTACATTTTTGTTTCTAATATGCTTGGACTGCCGTTCTCTATCTCAGTAAACGGGGAACTTTGGTGGAAATCACCGACGGCCGATCCGGTCATTACCTTAACCCTGGCTGTTATGGTTGTCGTTCTTTCACATTATTATGGTGTAAAGATGAAAGGGGTTAGCGGTTACGGGAAGGATTTCTTTAAACCAATGTGGTTTATGTTCCCGCTTAAGATTATCGAAGAATTTGCTAACACATTAACGTTGGGTATGCGTCTTTACGGTAATATTTATGCAGGGGAAATCTTACTTGCACTGCTTGCCGGCGGACTTGCTGCAAGTGGTTTCTGGGGAACTATCGCTGCAATCATACCAACTTTAGCATGGCAAGGATTCTCTATGTTTATTGGCGCCATCCAGGCGTTTGTCTTCACTATGTTAACAATGGTTTATCTATCACATAAAGTGAGTCAAGACCATTAATATATATACTTGTTCATAAATATGTGAACAATCATTGCAATTAATTTTTCATAAATTGAAGGAGGAAATTTATTATGGGTCTTTTAGCAGCAGCAATCGCAGTTGGATTAGCGGCACTAGGTGCTGGTATTGGTAATGGTCTTATCGTATCTCGTACAGTTGAAGGGATTGCCCGTCAACCGGAAGCACAAGGTAAGTTACAAACAACTATGTTTATCGGGGTTGCATTAGTTGAGGCGATTCCAATTATCGCAGTTGTAATTGCGTTCATGGTTATTGGTGGTTAATACGGTTACGGTCAAATGACGTTTAACTTTATTCAGCAAATGTTTTTATGCGACGAGTAATCGCAGGAGCAGGAATCTCTTATTTCATAAGTAGTGAGATGAATGCAAACCGTTATAATATTCAGTGGGGGGTCAAACCCCGGCTGATTAAAGTTAAAGCCTCCGGCGGATGCCTCAGATTTTAAAAGGAAATTTATCGAGCGAGCTCGATAAAATCTGGGCGCAAATACGCCAAGGCGTATTTGATAAATGGCGAAGATATCTACAAGTACCTTCGCCTTTGCTTTATGTCCATATTAAGAAGATACAATGGGAAGGAAACCCTTTTTCATTGTCACTCATCCTTATTTTAATAGTAGAAATTCTTGCGTCTTATCACGCAAAAGACTCTTGAAGGGAGTGAACCCTAGGGTGTTAACAAGTCAAATTATATTAGGTGCAACCGTCAATACCGGAGATGCAATTTTCCAACTCGTTATGTTCCTTATTTTGTTAGCATTACTTAAAAAGTTCGCATGGGGCCCGTTAATGGGAATCATGAAACAACGTGAAGATCATATTGCAAACGAAATAGATGAAGCCGAAAAGAATCGCACTGAAGCACAAAAACTTTTAGAAGAACAGCGTAATCTTTTAAAAGAAGCACGCCAAGAAGCACAAAATTTAATTGAAAACGCTAAGAAACAAGGCGATGTGCAACGTGATGAGATCATCAAATCAGCACGTGCAGAATCTGATCGTCAGAAAGAACAAGCTAAAGTTGAAATTGAACAACAAAAGGAAAATGCTATTGCCGCTATCCGCGAGCAAGTGGCCTCCTTATCTGTTCTAATTGCTTCTAAAGTGATTGAAAAAGAACTAAATGCCAAAGATCAAGAAAAACTTATTAATGAATACATCCAGGAGGCAGGAGAAGAGCGATGACAGTCTCTACAGTAGCTAGACGCTATGCTTTAGCTCTTTTCCAGCTTGCAAAAGAGAAACAGCTTCTTGATCAAATGGAAGCAGAGCTTCGTGTAGTGAAAGAAGTCACAGAAAAGAATCCGGATTTATTTGCGGTATTAAAGTCACCAAAGCTTTCTAAGGAAGATAAGAAAAAAATGGTT
>CALGSR010000188.1 GCA_937902115.1 uncultured Bacillus sp.
TTTAAGTTATTCGATAACCATTTTTATCTTTATTACCAGCTGCGAATCGGCGGGGAGCCAGGTGCGTGCTGGAACATGTGCATAACAGGTATCGTATAGGCGATTAAAACTAATGCAATTGTGATCCCAATCCAGACAGTCCAGCGTTCCAAAATAGCTGGTGGCTTTGGTTGATCCTCCATCACTTCTCCAATTGGGTAATCGACAGCACTTTCTGCTTTCGGTGAAAAAAACCATAGGTATACGATATTTATCAGGAATAATACGGCACTGATAAACAATAGAACACTTCCAGCACCGGTAAAAAAGCGATAAGGTTCCCAAACCAGAGCGGCAGGATGGTCGGCATAGGTGGTAAAGGAAGTGCGCCGCGGTTCGCCAAGTATCCCGACAAGATGCATGCTTGTTGACATAATGAGCATCCCGATTGCCCATACCCAGCTTTGTATTAATCCCAATTGATTGGCAAACGGGGTTAATTGCCGGTTACGCATCGCCGGGACAAGCCAATAAGCAATAGCGAAGAAGGTTAAGATTACAGCTGCAGCGACGGTAATATGAAAATGGCCTGTGATAAACAACGTATTATGTACCACTTGATTTAATTGAAAGCTTGTATTGACAATCCCTCCTGCACCCGCGGGGATAAAAATAACCATCCCAAGAAAGGTTGCAGTAAATCTGACATCCTTCCACGGAAGTTTTGCAAACCATCCGAATAATCCTCTTGCACCCTTTTTGCGTCCCGCAATTTCAAAAGTAGCGAGAAGCGCAAAAGCTGTCATGAGAGATGGAACTACCACGATCATCGTTAGAACAACTTGCAGGAATTTCCAAAAGGAAGAAACTCCTGGTTCCATTAGCTGATGGTGAAATCCAACCGGAACAGAATACAGAATAAAGAGAATAAAAGTCAATCTTGGCAATGAATTGCTGAATATTTTTCCACCGACGATTTTTGGAATGCTGACATACCAATAAATATAGGCAGGCAGGAGCCAAAAATAAACAAGTGGATGGCCGAAATACCAGAAAAATGTGCGGCTCAGTTCCACATTAATTTTATCCACTAAGCCTAATGACCACGGGATTAGTTGAAAGACGACTTCGATCGCGACCCCAACCGTACAAATAAGCCAGAGAATCATCGTTGCTACAGCCATATAGGCAAAAAGAGGAGATGCCTCACCCGGATGACTTTTTCTCCATTTTAAGTAATTTATTACAACCGCAATACTGCTGAACCAACTGCCAACAACCACTAATGCAAGACCAATATAAAAGATTGGGGAGGCTTGCATTGGGGCATAAAACGTATAAAGGACAGAAGCATCGTTGGTAATAATGACATACAAACTGAGCAGTGTCCCAATCACCATCATGTAATAGCCAATCCACGCGATTCGGTTTGCTCCAGGACTAAGCTTGCCACCGAGTGTTTTGGCAAGACCTGAATAAAGAAAGCCAAAAATAAAAAAGGTTGTAAAAATAAGGGCGAGGGAAACGCCATGTGCCGTAAGCAACTGGTAATACCCGACGTTGCTTGGAAGGACGATATAGCCCGTTCGCTGCAACGCCTGAAGCAGCCCGGCAACCACCCCAATAAGAAAAGCAATAAATGAAAAACCAAGATAAGCCAAAATCAATTTTCTATCCTGACTTTGGAAAACGATCGGATCAGAAGAAGTATCGCGTAATGTATTCTCCATTTTATAAAGCTCCTTTAATTATACTACTTTTAATTTTCCCATCATCACTTGATGACCTGAACCACAATATTCATGACACAGGATTAAATAATCTCCCGCTTCTTTAAAGGTGTAAGTGAACTCAGCAATATGTCCGGGAACCGCCATAATGTTGACATTTGTATTCGGAATATACAGACCATGAACGACATCAGGACTGGTTACTTCAAAATGAACAGTTGCACCTGCCGGTATTTCTAATTCATTCGGTAAGAATGTAAACAATTGCGCCACCATTGTCGCTTTGTATTCATTGGGTGCGGTTTTAACCAGTTGAGGCTGGTTAAAGGGTGCAGTTGTTTGCACCTGTTCTGGGGGAAGCGTTCTCATCTGACCAGGCGGCTCTAAACCAAGGCCAATCCCTAACACTCCAAGGATGACTAGAAAGACGACTAGAGAAAGGCTCCCGATGGTCAGCCAAACTTTCTCATAATAGGGCAAGTGAATATTCTTGAACATAATTTCCTCCTTAAAATTTCATCATAGAATCATCTTTGTAAATAAATGATTAACATAACAATCCAAAAGAGAAGAACAAGTGATCCAATGATTAACACAGAATAGAAAGTTCCTCTTAATTCTTTTTTATGTGTTGCATCTGAGGTTGTTTTACTTTGCTTTGTCATGTTCTCACTCCTTCCTTTTTTTCCTATTATTTACATAGACAGCAGATTTATGTATGATCAGGGGAAAAATACAGAATGATAATGCAATTGGCCAAGTTGATAAATGCAAAAAAGCAGAAGAACAATCGCTCTTCTGCTTTTACAAAATCTATTTTTAAAAAATGAATCTTAAACTTCTACAGCTTCTGCTGCCGGTTCTTCTATTTGACCAGCTGGTCCAAAGAATTCAAAATGAATATTCTCTGCTGGGACTCCCCATTCTTTTAAGGAACGATATAATGCTTTCAGAAATGGCACCGGACCACAGAAATAGAAATCGGCTTGATTATGAGGAAGAATAGATTTTAACCATTGTAAATCAATAAATCCTTTTTTATCAAAATGATTTGCAGCAATATCCTTTTCAGTTGGTTCAGAATAAGCAACATAGCTTTTAACCTTAGCGTTTTCTTTTGCTAACTGAGCTACCTGTTCTCCAAATGCATGAACGTCACTGTTTAATGCACCGTGAATAAAGGTGACGTCACGTTCCGGTTGGGTTGCAGCAATTGTATTCAACATACTTAGCATTGGTGTTACACCAACACCGCCACTGATTAAAACAACAGGTTTGTCATTAGTCTGAAGAGCAAAATCACCTGCAGGAGCGCTCACTTGAAGTACATCATTTTCCTGCACATTATCATGCAAATAGCTTGATACAACGCCTAGATCCTCACGCTTTACACTGATACGGTAATAGTCCTTGCCAGGTACATCTGATAAACTGTAATGACGAATATTCGTGTATTCACTGTCTTCCGGCTTCACTTTTACCGTTATATATTGACCAGGAAGGTAAGAAGCAATGGTTTGTCCATCCTCTGGTTTTAAATAGAATGAAGTGATTACATCACTTTCCTTCACTTTTTTATCAACAACAAAGTTTCTGAAGTCATTCCATCCGCCTGGCTGCTCTTTTGCTTCCTTATACATTTCAGCTTCAATACCGATGAAGGCATCTGCGATGACGCCATAGGCATCAGCCCATGCATTAATAATTTCATCAGTTGCGGCATCACCTAATACATCTTTAATTGCTTTTAGTAAGTTCTCTCCAACGATTGGGTAGTGTTCTGCTTTAACGCCTAATGCACGGTGCTTTTGTCCGATTTGCTTCACGACTGGAATAATCGCACCTAGATTATCGATATTTGCTGCGGCTGCATAGACAGCGTTTGCAAGAGCAGTCTGCTGCCGTCCTTGTCTTTGATTGGATTGGTTAAACACATTTTTTAATTCAGGATGACTGCTGAATAATAATTGGTAGAATCTTGTTGTAATATCTTTTCCGTGTTGCTCCAGCACTGGAACTGTACTTTTAATAATATCAATTGTTGTTTGATTTAACATATGAGCCCATCCCCTAAAACATATATTTTATTTACATGTTTAATACTATAACAATAGTGTGAAAAAAGATATATAAAAAATGCTTCTTTTGTTAATTGTCACAAAAAATTCACAAAATACTTAAGGAAACTTCTTTATTGAGTCGAATTTTGCATGATTAAAATTAGTATAATTATATGGAATATCACTAGGCCTTATACAGCTGCGGGGATAGAAAGATGAAATTTTTTTTGAATAATGCTATAGTGAATGGGATAAGGGAGATTGGAAAATGAGACTAACAAACTATACTGACTATTCATTACGAGTATTAATCTATTTAGCGTTGAAAAAGGAAGATGAACTAAGTACGATAAAAGAGATAGCAGATAGCTACCAAATATCTAAAAATCATTTAATGAAAATCACTCATGAGCTTGGTTTGATGGGGTATATTGATACGATTCGCGGACGTAATGGAGGGATTCGTTTATTAATGGATCCGAAAGATATTAATATCGGTGAATTGGTTTTGAAAACAGAAGAGGATTTCCATCTTGTTGAATGCTTTCATAACAACAAAGAGGGAGCAAATCGGTGTATTATTTCTCCTGCATGCAAATTAAAACACATTCTGCATGAATCTATGGTGGCTTTTATTCAAGTGTTAAAAGGCTACACGCTGGCTGATTTAATTGAAAATAAAACAGACCTGATTAAATTTTTGTGACTTTTTCTAAAAATATGGCTGTGCTAAAGGTCAATGTTGATTTTGGGGGACTTGTTGATTGGAGTGGAAGGCACGTAGACTCCTGCGGGAACAGCGAGACAGACGAGACCCCGCAGGCACGAAGTGTCGAGGAGGCTCGGCGGTCGCCCTAAGGTGCGCGAAGTGCCTGCAACGGAAATCAACAATCAAGTTTAACAGAGCCAAAAATATAAAAGGTTAACTCACTATAAGCAAAGGTTCCGTTCGTTAGCACGAAACGGAACCTTTGCTTATTTTATATATTAAACTTCTAAAAATACATTGACATTGATAATCATTATCAATTAAAATTAAGCTAAGATAAAATATTCTGAAAGACATTTGAAATTCAAATAGAAAAATGCGGAGGTGGTATGGGATGAATTCTTTACTTATAATTGGGGCCGATCATTTGGGGGTAATCCCTGATAAGCTAACATCAGTTGGGTTTAAAAACATCTTACATATGAATGGCAGAAAGGCTCAAATGGTGAAAAGGGATATACCGGAAAATATTAATTGTATTCTTATCTTGACGGATTTTGTTAATCACAATTTAACAACAGTAGTTAAGAAGCGGGCAAAGAGTCAGTGTATTCCCATATTTTATGCAAAACGTTCTTGGAGTTCAATATATAATGTGCTTAAAGATAGGGTTTAACTATACCTTCTAGTGAGAATGATTATCAATTAAATGGAGGCGTTAACAATGACTAACATCGTATTAATTTTTGCTAGTATGAGCGGGAATACAGAAATGATGGCAGAAGCAGTTGTAAAAGGGATCCAAGAAGCAGGGGAAGAAGTGAAAGTCATAGATGTCATGAATGGAGCGTTTGCGAAGGGTTTACTGGATTTTGACGGAATTCTGCTAGGTTCCTATACTTGGGGAGACGGTGAATTGCCGGATGATTTTCTAGAGTTTTATGAAGAAATGGAGGGAATTGATTTAACAGGCAAAAAAGCGGCAGTCTTTGGTTCAGGGGATACTGGGTATTATGATTTTTGCGCTGCAGTAGATATTCTAACGGAGAAATTAAAGGAGCGCGGTGCAGATGTAATGCCAGAAGGATTGAAGGTCGATTTAACACCAGGCGAAGAGGAAGAAGAAGCGTGCAAAACATTAGGGAAAAAATTTGTTGCATTTTTAAATACTGCAAAGGTGTAATCGATAAAGAGAGTATTGGAATAAAATATATCTTCTGCAAACTTAATCAAGACGTTAGCTTGTATTGGTAATGTCATGTTTTCAAGCATTGAAAAAGGCTGCGCATTGCACAGCCTTTTTCGCATTAACCCGCTTTTTTGTTCGCTTTTGTCCCGTTTAATACTTGTTGTAAAGAATTAATTTCTTCCTCGTTTAATGGTACAAGTGGCAGGCGAACACTGCCAACAGGGATACCGGTTAAATTTAATGCGGCTTTAATAGGTGTCGGATTCGGTGAAGCAAATAATTCTTTAATAATTGGCAGGATATGTTGATGAATCACAGCAGCCTCACGATGGTTCCCGTTTTGGAAATGGTGAATCATGGATTGCATTTCGTTGCCAATTACATGAGAGGCAACAGAAATAACTCCGGCACCACCGATCGCCATCGTTGGAAGGGTCAGCGCGTCTTCACCGGTATATACAGCAAAATTGCTGTCTGTTTGGCTGATAATTTCTGTCATACTTTCTAAATTCCCGCTTGCATCTTTAAGGGCAACGATATTTGGTATCTTAGCAAGTCGAACGGTTGTCTCAACGGACATATTGATCACGCTGCGTCCAGGTATATTATACAGAATAACTGGCAGTTTAGTCGATTGGGCAATTGCCTTGAAATGCTGATACAATCCTTCTTGTGATGGTTTATTATAATAAGGAACGACCAGCATGATGCCGTGAACACCGGACTCTTCAGCAAGTTTTGTTAATTCGATAGATGCTCTCGTGTCATAAGAACCGGTACCGGCAATGACTGGTACTCTACCAGCAGTAACTTTGACGACAAATTTATATAGCTCCACTTTCTCTTCCGTTGTTAAAGTAGGTGATTCACCGGTTGTTCCAGTTACAATTAAGCCTTCTGTACCATTATTAAGTAAATAATTGATTAAATTTTTTGTAGCTTGAAAATCAATTTCACCGACTTCATTGAATGGAGTTACCATAGCTGTTAAAATTTGTCCGAAATTCATTTCTTCTCCTCATCCTTTTCATGATTTTATCAAAATAGAGGGAGAAGGGCAGTTTGTCGAAAACGCAAACAAGCAGCATAGAGGATACGCTGCGTAGTAGAAACAATATGTAGCATAGAATGTTCCTGTGCGTAAGATAGCCCTCCATATAGTTACACCTATATGACAGTTCTGTACTTGTTCAACACAGAACCAGCTTCAAGAAAAAGTGAGTTTCTCTCCGCTTCGGCAAATTCCCCTTTCCACAATATTCACCGGACCTCATTATCCTTCCATTGTGTACTGATGGTCTTTGCGCCTCTATCCTTACTTCAAAAATAATTGAAATAAGTATATCTTTATTTGATAATAAAGATCATAACATGATTTCTATCCTTTGACAAGAATAGTTCATAATATTGATATGACTTGGCCTGAGCATAATCTGTCATGAAAAAAATGATAGAAAGTTAAATGTAATTGACAAAATATGCAATGTTTGCCGATAATAATTAAAATAGACAATTGGTCGTATGGCTAAATAATTAGGCGGGGAAATATGAAACTTCAAATGCAGATTTTTATGGCTTTCTTTCGTGTTGGAATCCTAGGTTTCGGTGGTGGACCTTCGTCGATTCCTCTAGTATACAAAGAGGTTGTTGATACATACAAGTGGATGAATGATGAACAGTTTAGTGATATTTTAGCTTTAGGCAATACGCTGCCAGGGCCGATTAATACGAAAATGGCCGGATATATAGGGTACCGAGTTGGCGGGATTATTGGAATGTTCGTAGCTCTAATTGCATCTGTCATTCCAACCATTTTGCTCATGCTAATTTTATTATCTTCTTTTAATCAGTTTAAAGATAATCCGAGGGTACAGGGAATGACGAATGCGGTTGTTCCGATTGTAGGTGTGATGATGGCTGTCTTGACATGGAATTTTTTGAAAAAGGCAAAGGATGGTTTTGGATGGAAAATAGCTTTAATTTTACTGGCAGTCAGTTTTATTCTAATAGAGATATTGAATATGCACCCGGGACTGGTGGTTGGCTTATTATTAATTCTAGCATTTGTCCTGCCCGTTCATAAGAAAGAAACGCATCATGGGAAAGG
>CALGSR010000189.1 GCA_937902115.1 uncultured Bacillus sp.
GCGTCTTGGTCGCCGTATCCGTTTCTGTCTGGCTGCCTCCACATGCAGTCAGAACCAAGACAGCGCCTAACAAAATAAATAATAAAATTCCCTTTTTCATTTCAATCCACCTCTTTAACTAACAAGATCAATATGTATTTCCTCTTATTAAGATAGCACTCGCAACACTTCCAAACGATGAGCTATATCACAAAACAAGCAGCAATCGATAAATATGGTTTATTATCCCCTGCCATCCTCATTACAATTCTGCAGCCAATTAGGAATTCCTTCTCCGCCTCGAAATTCCGCATTTGCCACAGCGAAAACAACACTTTTGATCTTACCAAGAATCATTCATTCAACAAAATTCAGACGGCCCTGTGACTTTTCCTATTACTATTCTAGTATGCAAATATGCTAAACTAGTATTATTGTGTGTCTATATTTATTATTTCTGTTTAAAGATGGAAAAACCGACAGCCTTGTAAAAATATTTCAATAACCAAAAGACAAGGTGTCCCAGTGACTTAAGGAGGATAAAAATGAAGAAAAGGATAGTAGCTGTTACGTTATCAGCGGTATTGGCTGGCAGTATTTTTTCACCGTTGAACGCTTCGGCTTTAGGCAGCTTTGATTTACAATCAGCAGTCGTGCAAACGGCAATTAATGAGTACGAGGCAGCTCTCGCACCTGGCGTAACAGAAAAACATTACACATTCGACGGGAAAGACGGGAAGAAAATTGAGAGTTTTGTCATCGAAGTCGATGTACAAAATCCAAACATAGCCATAAAAGCAGGAACACCGAATGACGGTACGGTCTTCGGACTTCAGCCTGTGCGAAATCAGGCCGCTAGTGCAGACCGAGAGAATCATAGAGTTGTAGCGGCTGTCAATGCGGACTTTTTTAATTTCGCCACCCGCGAACCGATTGGAATTGTCCATAAAAACGGGCAAGCGCTAAAGACAGATAACAGCATCATTCCTCATTATTTCTTCGGCATGACAAAATCAGGTGCAGCGGTCATCGGAGGCAGCGAGGAATATGAAGGAATCAAGGATCAGTTGCAGGATGCCTTAGGCGGCAATGCGATTCTTGTAAAAAATAGTCAAGTGTTTCAAACACCGAAAACGGGAGGAGATATTGAACCCCGTACCGCAGTTGGGATTAAGGCAGACGGCGACGTTTTCTTTGCCGTTATCGACGGAAGACAGGAGCCCTATTCAAACGGTATTTCCATGCCTGATTTAGCGCAGCTGATGATTGATTTGGGTGCTGTGACGGCTCTGAATCTTGATGGCGGCGGCTCTTCTACTTATATCACACGCGAACTAGACGGAGATGGGCTTGAACTTGATAATTCACCGTCTGACCGTTCGGAAAGAAGCGTAGCGAACAGCTGGCTTATCGTGAACACAGCACAGTCTGACCATGTTTTTCATAACGCTCATATTGAGCCGTACGATCAATCCTTTACTCCAGGTTCAACGATTCAATTCAGCGCGAAAGGCAGAGATCAATCCTATGCTTCTGCTCCCCTGCCGCCATCCGATTTAACCTGGATAGTGGAAGATCCGTCCTTCGGTACAGTTGATACAAATGGAACTTTTACTTCTAGTGGAAAAACGGGCCAGTTCTATATTCTATTAAACTATCAAGGAACAGAGGTTGGCAGATCGATCATTGAAATTGAAAATCCAGATCAGATGTCTTTCAGTTCACAGGAATTGACAATCGCAAGAAACAGCGCGAAGCCTTTGAATTTAACCACTCAGTTTCAAAAAAGAAATCTAAAGTGGAGTCCCCAAGATATTGAATTTGATATTCCAGCAGGAATGGGAACGATTGATGAAAACGGGGTTCTGCACACGGGCAGTCAAAGTGTTGAAGGGACGATTACAGCCCGTTTGAAGGGAACCAACCTTACTGCACAAACGAAGGTATCTGTTGGGAAGCGTCCAGAGGTTCTTTTTAACTTCGAGGGAGCGCTCGGAGGCTGGAAAACGACTACGGCAAACCGTGGGGAAATTAGCAATTTGAATCTTGCCAGTGCCCCGGCACCTGTACAAAGTGGCAGCCATGCTCTGGGGATTGATTTTGATTTTACAAAAGCGCAAAAAGGCGCGACTCTTGGCGTGTATGCCGGACCTGGTAAAGCCGTTGCAATCGATGGCGATCCAACTAGCATCGGGATGTGGGTGTATGGCACTCCTGAGGCACAAGGCTATTGGCTGCGCATGATGATTGTCGATGGTAATAATACAAATCAAACGCTGACCTTGGCTTCAGCCATCAATTGGACAGGTTGGAAATATGTGAAAGCGGACGTTCCCGCATCCTTTACCGGACCTTTCAAAATCCATGGCACGCAAGCGATTCGCTTGATGTCAACGAATTCAGGAACAGCCGGGCCGATGACGAAAGGCAGCATCCACGTGGATAATATTCGCGCCGTATACGGGGAAGATGATGGCGGCGAAGCGGATAACGGTAAAGTAGATGAAGGTAAAGACGATGAGCCTGCGCTTAGCGCGTTTACCGATGTAAATGCTCGTTATGCTGAAGCGGTTAATCATTTATCCAGTGCTGGAATCATCAAGGGATTCAGTCCAAATGAATTTGGCACTTATCAGAATATTACACGCGGCGATGCAGCTGTCATTATCGCCAATCTCATGGGATTCGATACCGAAAATGCTCCGGATGCCGGATTTACCGATTTAAATCCGCGCGTGAAAGGAGCCGTCAACGCATTAGCTGCTGAAAAAATTGTCGCGGGCGTGTCAACCGATCGCTACGCACCGCAAGATCCATTATCACGCGGGGCCATGGCAAAAATACTTGCACTCACATTTGACCTCATGGATCAGGCTGTAGATACGCCTTTTACGGATGTCGATGGAAGTGTACTTAAGCCATATATCGAGGCGATTTACGGGGCAAAAATCACTGCAGGTAGAACTCCGTCAACATTTGGCACACATGAGCCAATTATGCGCGGCGATTTTGTTAACCTGTTATTTAAAGCCTCTCGTTAGATTCATACAAAAGAATTGATGCCAAACGTCGGATATATGCAAGCTAAAAAGGAGAGCCTGTCGCAATGACAGCTCTCCTTTTTCTATTACAAACAATTATTGCCGTTGTGAAGGACATTTTTTGGTGGTTTTCCCGGATTTTGTCCTTCATCACCCTGATGAAGGACATTTTCCCAAGGTTTCCCTAAATTTTGTCCTTCATTGCCCTTCATTCATCAAGGCCATTACAATGTTCTTTCTTTTTCCACCATCTTTTCCATTAGTTCTAATAGTGGCTGTCTCAATTCTTCATTCTTCAGTGCAAATTCTATCGTTGTTTTAAGAAAACCAAATTTCTCTCCAACATCGTAGCGTGTGCCTTCAAAGTCATAGGCAAAGACGCGTTGAATTTGATTCAAATGGTGAATCGCATCGGTGAGCTGGATTTCTCCCCCCGCCCCTTCCTGCTGTTTTTCCAAAAACATAAAGATTTCCGGTGTGAGAATATAGCGTCCCATGATCGCCAAATTCGACGGCGCGGTTCCCGGTGCTGGTTTTTCCACGAAATTACTGACTTGATAGCGTCTGCCTTCAGCAGTCAGTGGCTCGATAATCCCATAACGATGGGTTTCTTCGTCCGCAACCTGCTGCACCCCAATCACGGATGCATGCGTTTCCTCGTGCTGATCAATCAGCTGCTTCAAGCAAGGGATCTCCCCTTCGACAATATCGTCGCCCAGCAGCACAGCAAACGGTTCATCCCCGATAAAATTACGCGCGCACCAAACCGCATGACCCAAGCCCTTCGGTTCCTTCTGACGGATATAGTGAATGTTCGCCAGGTTCGAGGAATATTGCACAAGTTCCAGCAAATCAAACTTGCCTTTTTCCCTTAAGTTTTGCTCAAGCTCAGGCGCATTATCGAAATGGTCCTCAATCGCTCGCTTCCCTTTCCCCGTCACAATGATAATATCCTCAATCCCCGAAGCCACCGCTTCCTCAACAATATATTGAATCGTGGGTTTATCGACAATCGGCAGCATTTCCTTTGGCATCGCCTTCGTAATCGGCAAGAAGCGCGTCCCAAGCCCCGCAGCCGGAATAATCGCCTTTCGAATTCTCTTCAAATCATGTCCTCTCCCATCCTATGTACGCAATAATCATTTCTATTTATTTTTTTGTAAAAAGGATCCAAGGAAAACTCCCGTGAATCCGCTGCTCATCAACTACAGATGTTTTAATAATTAATTCCAAAACATATTTATTATAGCATGTTCCATCTTACTTGTATTTTGCCTGCATTACTTTTACAAAATTTCACATTCACTTAATATTACACGAAAAACTAAATAGCAACACCCGGCACCAAGAATCTACTTACTATCCCCATGATTAAAGGCAAAAAAAATCGACCTCCAGCATTCGCTAGAGGTCTCATTCCTTAAAACTAGATTAATCGATTGTTGCAACAAGTCTGCCTTTGACTTCATGACGCTCAAGGCGGCCAAGGCCCTCGCCAATTTCATCAAATGTAATTTCTGTAATAAATGGATCAAGATCACCTGATGCCATTAGTTCATAAACAGCGGCAATATCATCAACATTACCGCCCACACTACCGCGAAGCGTGGCAGCCTTCAAGATTAAATTGCTCGTGTTTATTGTAGATTCAAGTCTGCCCATACCAACCAAAACCACGCGGCCGCCTGGAGCGACGGCATCAATTGCTTGAGCTGTTGTTACACCAAATCCAGCATAATCAACAATTAGCTCAGGTGCAATTTCTGCTAATTCAGAAGCATTTTCGAACGCTTCTTTACAACCAAAGTTTTTAGCCATTTCACGTGCAGCAGGGTTTGTATCAACCGCATACACTTCACAGCCTTTAACAACAGCTGCACGGGCTGCGATTTGCCCTAATCCGCCAATACCAATAACGCCGACTT
>CALGSR010000190.1 GCA_937902115.1 uncultured Bacillus sp.
CAATTTCTTCAATTTCTGCCAAATTTGGAGCTTCAACCTTTTTATGCTGATTTACTGCTTCTTCAACAAAATCTTCAATTTGTAAAAATGTAATTCGTTTTGCTAAAAATGCCGCAACTGCTACTTCATTGGCTGCATTTAACACGGTTGGATAGGAACCTCCGGCCTTGCCTGCTTCAATAGCAAATTTCAAACAGCGAAATCGTTCTAAATCCATCTCTTGAAAATGTAATTGCCCAATTTGAGCCAAATTTAAGCGCTGAGCATTTCGAAGTGGAAGTCGATCCGGGTACGTTAATGCATACTGGATCGGGACTCTCATATCCGGGCTGCCAAGCTGTGCAATCACACTGCTGTCATGAAATTCAACCATTGAATGAATAATACTTTCCTTATGCAGCAATACGTCAATTTTTTCATAAGGCAATTGAAAGAGCCAATGTGCTTCGATGACTTCTAATCCTTTATTCATCATTGATGCGGAATCAATCGTTATTTTCGCTCCCATGGTCCAATTTGGATGATTAAGAGCGTCTTCTACTGTGACGTTTTTTAATTCATCCCTTGTACGATCACGAAAACTTCCACCAGAAGCGGTCAAGATGAGCCTTTCAATATTCTTTGTTTTCTCTCCTTGCAGCACCTGAAAGATAGCGGAATGTTCGCTATCAACCGGCAGAATAGGAACACCTTGATTCTTTGCCGCCTCCATCACAAGATGTCCTGCTGTAACAAGTGTTTCTTTATTAGCGAGAGCAATGGTTTTCCGTGCTTCAATGGCCTGCAATGTCGGCTGCAAGCCCACACTACCCATGACCCCGTTCACGACTATTTCCGATTTGTTATATACAGCTACCTCCGAAACACCCTTTTCTCCGTACACAAATGAAATTCCGGGAAATTCCGCTTGGAGCTTTTCTGCATCCTCTTTATATAAAGTTGAAACTAATTCAGGGGATAAATCATTGATAATTTTTCTCGCCAAAGGAATATTTCTACCGACAGACATAGCAGTTAATGAAAATTCATCCCGATAATTTTTCAGAATATCAACAGTCTGTGTCCCAATTGAACCCGTTGCACCTAACAAACTAATATACTTCAATGACTATTCATCTCCTAAACAGAAGCAATAAACAATTATTTTTTATTTTATTACAAAGCTTAACTTTACATTACATGAAAAATCGAGATTAATCATTATAAAATAAAGAAGTGAATCAAGGGACAAACAAATAATAGACTATCAAAGCGATCAAGGATCCCTCCGTGTCCTGGAAGAATTTTCCCGGAATCTTTCACTTTATAATGTCTCTTTAAAGCAGATTCCACTAAATCGCCAATCTGTCCAAATATGGATAAGAAGATCGTAACCACTGCAATCCAGATGAGCGCCACGTCCATATCAGTCACAAGCGCATATATAATACTGATTACAATCGCACTAAGCGTTCCCCCGAGTGCTCCTTCAATGGTTTTATTCGGACTAATATCAGGCCAAAGTTTTCTTTTCCCTAATTTTCTTCCAATCAAATAAGCACCGGTATCCGTTGTCCAAATGATAAATAGGGCATAAAAAATAAATACAAGACCCGCTTCTCTCGTTTCAATAAAATAATAAAAACCCATGCCTATATACAAAGTTGACATAATCGAAAACGAAACATCATCAAATGTAAAACGATTTTTCGTTGCCACCGTATAGGTTAAAAATAACAATACCGCAAGCAAAGCCACTTCAACTTTAGTAACATTTATTGACTCTAATATAAAATCATATTGCTTGGGAATTAAAAAACTCCATAAAACCAGCAATGCGATGATACCCGGAAAAGAAAATAATTTTAGGTCTCTCATTTTTAATAACTCATAAAGAGCAATCGATGCGAATAAATATGCGAGCGCAATAAATGGTACTCCTCCCCATATCGTGAAGGATATTAAAACCGCCCCAAAAATGATTGCTGTAATAGCTCTCTGCTTCATCTAAGTCAACACCTTTACTATACTCCTCCAAAACGCCGTTGGCGATTTTGAAACACTTCGATAGCTTCTAATAGGTGGTTTTCTGTAAAATCAGGCCATAGCACATCAGTAAACCAAAATTCCGTATAAGCCAGCTGCCAAAGCATAAAATTACTCAATCTTATTTCACCACTTGTTCGAATTAATAAATCCGGATCCGGAAGATCCCTTGTCATCAAATGTTTTGTAAACACTTCTTCTGTTATTTCATTTCCATTCAGTATACCACTTTTATAGTCATTTAAGATGCCATTAACGGCTTCAATTATTTCTGCCCTGCTGCCATAGTTTAAGGCGAAATTTAAGACTAAACCTGTATTATCCTTCGTGTCGAGAATGGCTTTATCCACAGCATTGCATGTGTGAGGCGGAAGTGCCTCCTTATAACCCATCATTTGAACTTTTACATTTTCCTCAATTAATTCTGGCAGAAAGGTTCCTAAAAACTCTTCAGGAAGTTTCATTAAATACTCCACTTCGGGTTTAGGCCGCTTCCAATTCTCCGTAGAAAAAGCGTATAGTGTCAGTGCCTTTACATCTAATTGATTCGCTATTTTTGTAATTTTACGAACAACCTTCATTCCTTCATGATGTCCAGCAACTCTTGGTAAAGCTCTTTTATTTGCCCATCGCCCATTTCCATCCATAATAATAGCGATATGAGAAGGAATAGGGTGTTTTTTTACTTGTATCATTCGTTCTCGGAGATTGGAAGAGGTATCTGCTTTCTTCCATATATTAAATTTTTTTAACATTATTGCTCCTCCAAAAGATTAATCTCATCCTCCGACAAAGAAGAATCCCTAATTCGTACAAAGGCAAGTGCATTTCTTTCTTTCATATCATACCAAAAATACGCTAAGATATCTCTATAAAAAAGGTTTTATTCCTTTATAAAAATCACTGTTGTTATTAGCCAGAATAATTATTTATGACTGTATGATTATCATTTAAGGCAAAAGGATCCGCAACATGATTAAAAAAACCCCCTAAATCATATAGAGGGTTCTCGTATTTACTCAAAAATGCAGCAAGCTTACACTTCGAGTATTTCCTTTTCTTTTTCTTTTGTCATTGAATCGATTTTATTAATATAATCGTCC
Organism: uncultured Bacillus sp.; assembly: GCA_937902115.1. Lineage (GTDB taxonomy): Bacteria > Bacillota > Bacilli > Bacillales > Cytobacillaceae > Bacillus_BD. The sequence goes on from CALGSR010000190.1 coordinate 3,129, forward strand.
GTAACCTTTTGTACTTCATCAGCATATCCGCGTTGATCGTCTTCGGTAATGTCACCATTTTTCTCAAGTTTTTTTAACTCATCATTTGCATCCCTGCGAACATTACGAACAGCAATTTTCCCTTCCTCAGCCTCTTTTTTAACTAGTTTAACCAGATCCTTACGACGTTCTTCTGTCAATGCCGGAATCGCTAGACGGATAATACTTCCATCATTTGAAGGATTTAGTCCGAGATCAGATTTTAAAATGGCTCTTTCAATTTCACCTAAGATGGTTTTATCATATGGCTGAATCACTAAAAGACGAGCTTCCGGGACAGAAATACCTGCTAATTGGTTAACTGGTGTTGGTGCACCATAATAATCAACGGTTATTCGATCTAAAAGAGATGCATTTGCTCTTCCTGCTCGAATACTTGCAAGTTCTCGTGAATACGCTTGAATCGCCTTTTTCATTTTTTCCTGTGCATTCGCTACTACCTGTTTCGGCATGATTATTTCCCCCTGACAATTGTTCCAATTTTTTCACCCATGACGGCACGTTTGATGTTTCCATTTTCCATGATAGAAAAAACAATAAGTGGAATGTCATTATCCATACATAAAGAGGATGCTGTTGAATCCATGACAGCGAGTCCTTCTTTTATGACATCTAAGTAAGAAAGCTCATCATATTTTCTTGCCGTTTTGTCAATGCGCGGATCTGCTGAATATACTCCATCGACATTATTTTTAGCCATTAATATTACTTCAGCCTCAATCTCAGCAGCCCTTAAGGCAGCAGTTGTATCTGTTGAAAAATAAGGATTTCCTGTACCTGCTGCAAAAATAACAACCCGTTTTTTCTCTAAATGACGAATCGCTCTTCTACGGATATACGGCTCCGCTACTTGACGCATTTCAATGGATGTTTGCACCCTTGTTTCACAGCCAAACTGCTCAAGACTATCCTGTAAGGCAAGCGAATTCATAACGGTAGCAAGCATTCCCATATAATCTGCTGTCGCCCTGTCCATACCCATTTCTTCACCAATTTTACCACGCCAAATGTTCCCGCCGCCGACAACAACCGCTACTTCAACACCAAGATCAGCAAGTTCCTTTACTTGTGATGCAACAGATTTAATGACTGCCGGATAAATTCCGAACCCTTGCTCACCTGCTAATGCTTCTCCGCTTAGTTTTAAGACAACACGTTTATATTTTGGGCTCTCCATAGAAACCTCCATATGTATTATACTACTTTTTTACTTACTTGCTTTAAAAACAGGGAACACAATGTGTTCCCTGTATGACAAAATTCGAACAATTATTATTTCTTGATTTGATTCATAACTTCTTCAGCAAAGTTTTCTTCACGTTTTTCTAAGCCTTCCCCAACTTCGAAACGAACGAATTCACGGACAGTGGCTCCTTTAGATTCAACAAATTTACGAACCTTTTGGTCTCCGTCTTTAACAAATGCTTGGTCAAGAAGACAAATCTCTTCAAAGAATTTACCTAAACGGCCTTCAACCATTTTCACAACAATATTTTCAGGTTTTCCTTCGTTAAGAGCCTGTTGAGTTAGAACTTCACGCTCATGCTCAACTTCCTCTTGGGAAACTTGATCACGAGATACGTATTTAGGATTTAATGCAGCAACGTGCAGGGCAACATCCTTCGCTACATCTGCATCTGTAGTTCCTTCTAATACGGTTAATACCCCAATTCTTCCACCCATGTGAAGGTATGCTCCGAATGCATCGTTATCTGTTTTTGTTTTCACTTCAAAACGACGAAGATTGATATTCTCTCCAATTTTAGAGATAGCAGCGCTGATATAATCCTGAACATTAGACCCACCAGCCATATTGGATGCTAATGCTGCTTCTAAATCAGCTGGTTTAGCCGCTAATAAATGTTCAGCTAACTCTTTTACTAAAGTTTGGAATGCTTCGTTTTTTGCAACGAAGTCTGTTTCAGCATTTACTTCAAGAATAACTGCATCGTTTCCGTTTACTACTACAGATGTTAAACCTTCCGCAGCGATACGGTCTGCTTTCTTCGCTGCAGAAGCCATTCCTTTTTCACGTAAGAAGTCAATTGCTTTTTCCATATCTCCATCCGTTTGTGTAAGTGCTTTTTTGCAGTCCATCATTCCTGCACCAGTTTTTTCACGAAGTTCTTTTACCATTTGCGCTGTAATAGTAGCCATATTATATATTCCTCCTAAAAAATAATTTATGTAATTAAGCCCTGACTCCTTCAAAAAAAGGCGATAAAGGGGGCTTCCCTCTTATCACCTTTCCCTGTCTAAATCCAGTCTATTCTATATTATAACGCTTAATATTCAATTAAGCGTTTGTTTCTACTGCTTCTACTTCTTCGCCTTGCTTCGCTTCTAAGATAGCATCTGCCATTTTACCTGTTAATAATTTAACAGCGCGAATTGCATCATCGTTAGCAGGGATGACAACATCAATTTCATCCGGATCACAGTTTGTATCAACAATACCAACGATAGGAATGTTTAATTTATGTGCTTCTGCAACAGCGATTCTTTCTTTGCGAGGATCGATAATGAAAAGAGCATCAGGCAAACCTTTCATATCTTTAATCCCGCCTAAGAATTTTTCAAGACGGTCTTGTTCTTTTCTTAATTGAACAACTTCTTTCTTTGGTAATACATCAAATGTACCATCTTCAGCCATTCTTTCAATATTTTTTAAACGAGTAATACGTTTTTGAATGGTTTCAAAGTTTGTTAAGGTACCGCCTAACCAGCGTTGGTTTACATAGTACATACCAGAACGAGTTGCTTCTTCTTTTACTGACTCTTGAGCTTGTTTCTTTGTTCCTACGAATAAAACAGTACCGCCATTAGCAGCAAGATCTTTCACCCAATTGTAAGCTTCTTCAACCTTTTTAACTGTTTTTTGCAGGTCGATGATATAAATGCCGTTACGCTCCGTGAAAATATATTTTTTCATTTTTGGGTTCCAACGGCGAGTTTGGTGTCCGAAATGTACACCAGCTTCAAGTAATTGTTTCATTGAAATAACTGACATGATAATTCCTCCTAGTGGTTTTTATTATTTTCCTCCGCCTATATCATTTCTGTTGGAAACTGACCTAGCAGCACCATCCATTCAGATCAATAGACGTGTGTATTAACACCGTTTTAAAATATAACATATTTATGAATGAAAAATCAAGTTATTCTCGTTGATTTTCTCGAAATTTAAGGAGAAGCTCAATTTCTGTCTTTCCCTTTTTTAATTTTTGAGCAATTTCTGTCTCTGTTAACCCTTCTTGCTTCATGATCATCACTTGAGTTAGTAAAGAGTCTTGAATTAAGGTATTTGACTGCTTTGCTTTTTCCTTATCTGCCTGTGAAAAGGCCTGTTTCATTTCCAAAAGGGACTTGTCCTTTTCTAGATTTTCTTCTACTGGGGATTTCAATGTTCCTCGTTTAGTTGGCGCCTGCTGCTGATATGCTTTAAAAGCTTGTAAGCTTACTGCTTTTTCCAGTTTGGCTGTAAGATAAAACGAACCATCGTCTGTTTCTATGCCTTCTTTATCATCATCCTCCGTGGTACTTTGCGGTTTTTCAACTGTCTGGATTGCAGGATTCAATTTCCTATCATCCTTGAAAGAAAAGGATTTAACTGCGATATCCTTATCTGGCTGCTCACTTTGCATTTCTTTAACCTTTTGAATAAAATCCTCATTCTCATCCTTCATTTCAAGTAAATAAGAATGGATCAGCTGCTCCATTTCTTCCATTGCTTTCTTTTGCTGTTTCTCGACTTGAAGAAGCTTATTTTGGCGCAAATATAAGATTACTATAGCCAAAAGGGCAATGACATGGAATATTAAACTGACGATAATTAGAAAGACTACCATACGATCCCTCTATCCAATGTTATCAATGTTTGTACCTTTAGATGGCTGCTTCTCGGTCTGATTCCTTTGTTTTTCTTTATATAAGTTTTTCTAAAGATTTTCTTAGTTTATATATACATTTGGAATGGATTTGTGAGATTCTTGATGTAGAGAGATTCATTATTTGACCAATCTCTGTCAAAGTTAACTCTTCCTGATAAAATAAACTAATGACAAGCTGTTCTTTTTCATTTAAATGGGAAATAATATCGCCCATTTCTTGAATAACTTCCTTCTTCAATACATTTTCTTCAGGGAGAATCGCTTTGTCATCTTTAATCGTAAATGCAGGCCTATCTTCATCATATTCTTTCACACTTTCATCTATTGAAAGCACATTAGCAAAGAAATACTCATTCATCGTTGTATATACTTCTTCAATAGAAATATTTAATTCTTCTGCTACTTCTTCAGCTGTTACATTTCTTAGATGTTTTTGCTCTAGCTTCCCTATTGCAACATCCATTTTCTTTGCTCTATCCCTTGTATTTCTCGGAAGCCAGTCTTCCTTTCTCAATCCATCTAATATAGCACCGCGCACCCTAAATGAAGCATATGTATCAAACTTCAGGTCTCTTTTTGGATCAAATTTTTCAAGTGCATCAAATAAGCCCATCATTCCCAGGCTCTTTAGGTCATCTCTAGAAACATTCTTGGGGAGTGATACAGAAATACGTTGTACATGGAAACTAACAAGAGATTGATACTTCTTGATTAAATAATTGCCTGCCTCCTGATCACGTATGCTTATCCATCTCTCCCAAAATTGCTGTTCATCTTCTGTTGCAGCATGTACCATTTGACTCTGTACCCCCTTTTCACTTTATAAGTAACTTATTCCTTTATTCACCGTTTTGATTGATAAAACAGCTGTTTTCGGATCGAATTCAATCGTTCTTCCGCTATTCCCGCCGGTATCTTCACCCACAAGTGCTATCCTCAATGTCATTAATTGTTTTTTCACCGCTTCAATATTCCTCGGGCCGATTCGCATGATCTCGCTAATACTTGAGAATTGAAACATTTGTGCCCCACCGGCAATTTTTGCTTTTAATGCCGACTTATTCGCCCCTCGATTCAAAAGCTGTAATAATAGTTCATTAACTGCTGTATCAGCATATTTAGCCTTATTAAATGTGCCTGTTCCGTTTTTAAGGGAGGAATCAGGCAGCATGACATGAGCCAATCCCCCTAATTGTTTAGATAAATCATAAATAACGACACCTACACATGAGCCTAAACCAGAGGTGCGAATTAAATTCGGAGCAGAGACGAGGCCCATATCCGCTATTCCGACCCTCACAATTTGCTGTGTTCTATTCATGAATGGCAACCCCTAATGAACGAAAAATTTCAGCAAAAGAATCGGGGTCCGGAAAGAGAAAGAAATGTCCGTTTATCCTCTCTTTATTATGGCTATTAACATCCTGAAAAGCCGTTTCAATCACAATACAAAAGTCACTGAATTGAGAAATTTCAATGAATCCGTATGAAATAACCGCGCCAATCATATCGATGCTAACAGCAGGAACTGATGGATACATCTTCAATCCCGTAAAATCTGATAATGAAGATATATAGGAACCAACGAGAATATTTCCTAATTCTTGAAATGCTGAAATGGCAAACTCATCATCGGGCAGTATTTCTAGTGAAAAGTTGCCATTTCCTGTTATTTGGCGTATCAGCCTCTCAGCTTGTTCAGTTGGAAGGACAAAAAACATATGCGAAGGAGCCTCCCCCTCAATCCTTAAATAGACACTGGCAGCAACCCTTTCTGCTCCTCCTGCCATAACCAACATCTCATCAAATGAAACAATCTTGACATTTGGCACCATCATTTCTATTCTCTTATTCATAATTTTTGAAAGTGCAGTTGCAGCATTGCCTGCACCAATATTTCCAATTTCCTTCAGAATATCGATATGAATGGAGGAGATTTGCTTTAAATAACTCATCCTATCGACCTGCTATTTTCATTTTTTCAAGGTCAAGCACCTTTTCAAGATCGATTAAAATAAGCAATCTTTTTTCCAGTTTGACGACTCCTTTAATGGAATCGTCCTCCTCATAATCGCCAATTTCCGGATAAGGTTCAATGGAATCCTCTGTAATATCAATCACATCATTAGCCGCATCAACAATTAAGCCAACTTCTACATCTTGATGGGCGACAATAATGATTCTTGTTTCATCTGTATAGGAACATTCCTCCATGTTAAAACGTTTCCTCAAATCAATAACAGGTGTTACAATTCCCCGAAGATTAATGACCCCTTTAATAAAAGGATCTGTCCCAGGAACTCTTGTAATATGTTGTACCTTTTCAATCCCATATACATACTGAACCGGGAGTGCATAGTTTTTTCCATTTAATTTAAATACAATTAGTTTTATTTCCTTAGCAATCGTTTCAGACATCCTTCTCACACCTCTTTCTCCCCGTTTGCCTATACCAAATCATGTATGAATTAAATTACTTTAACAACGCATTACAATCAACAATCAATGCAACCTGACCGTTCCCTAAAATGGTTGCCCCGGAAATAGCAAATACATTTGTAAAATAATCCCCAAGTGACTTAAGGACTATTTCATGTTGACCAATAAATGAATCTACAACAAGGGCAGCTATTTTCTCACCCTTACGGACAATAACAACTGAGATATATTCGTCATTTTCCTCAAATACAGGGACCTGAAACAAATCCTTCAAGGATAATAAAGGGATGATCTTCCCACGAAAATCCATTACTTTTTGATTGTGAGCCAAGAAAATATCCTCGTGCTTTATAATCGCTGTTTCAATAATTGAATTAAGTGGAATTGCGTATTTTTCCTGTTGTACCTGAATAAGCAGCACAGCAATGATCGATAAAGTTAACGGCAGCTGAATCGAGAATTTTGAGCCCGCACCTTCAATAGAATCTATGGAAACATTTCCCCCAAGGTTTTCAATTGTATTTTTTACGACATCTAATCCTACACCTCGTCCTGAAACATCAGAAATCTTTTCAGCTGTTGAAAACCCGGATGCAAAAATCAACTCATATACTTGTTGATCCGTTAATAATGCGGCATTCTGCGGGCTAACAATTCCGTTTTCCAATGCTTTTTGCAGCACTTTTTCACGGTTTATCCCATTCCCGTCATCTTCAATTTCGATAAAAACATGATTCCCTGAGTGAAAAGCCTTTAGAATAACGGTTCCTTCCTCACTTTTTCCACGGGATCTTCTCATTTCTGGTGTTTCAATCCCATGATCGATTGAATTACGAATGAGGTGAACAAGCGGATCGCCAATTTCATCGATAACGGTTCGATCCAGTTCTGTTTCCGCTCCTCTAATTTCAAGGTTTATCTTCTTATGTAAATCACGGGCAAGCTGCCGCACCATGCGTGGAAAACGGTTAAATACGGTTTCAATCGGAACCATGCGCATATTTAATATGATATTTTGCAGATCACCGGTTGTTCTCGACATCCTATCAACTGTTTCCTGTAATTCTTGATTTTTTAAATCAGAGGAAATCTGCTCCAATCTCCCTCTATCTATCACTAATTCCTCAAAAAGATTAAGCAGAATATCTAAACGTTCAATATTAACCCGAATTGTTTTACTACTCTGTTTCGTATTAGACTGACCTTGATTTTGGCCTGAATCGCTATGGAGTTCCTTTTTATCTTCTATTTGTACCGCCAATTCAGAAACAGTCTCTTCGGACAGCTTTATTTCCTGCTGCTCTAATTTCTGACCTGCTGCTTTTAAAGAATTCTGAGAAATCGGTACGATCGATACATGATTCACTTCAGAAACCCGCAAAATTTCCGCTTCAATTTGCGAAGGCTCCTCTTTTGTAATGATCGTCACGGTAAAACTTTGATCAAATTTCTCTTCTTCCAATTGTTCAACTGACGGAATAGACTTAACGACTTCACCAGCACTTTCTAGAACGGAAAAAACCATAAAAACTCTTGCTGCTTTTAATAAACAGTCATCTCTTAACGTAACGGTGATTTCATAAATTAGAAACCCTTGTTCTAATGATTGCTCCATAACTGTTCGTTCAAACTCATCATAAATAATATTCTGATTGGCTGCCTCATTAGTAACCGTTGCGGATGCTTCTTTCAAACCTTCTAATTCTATCAGACCTTTTCCGCTTTCAATTCGCTTAAGCCTTTGTACTACATCTGTAACATCCCGTTTTCCATCTCCGCCTCCAGCAATGGATTGTACCATTGCTTCTAAATGATCAACGGCTAAAAAAATAACATCCAGGATTTCCGGGGAAAATGAAATCACTTTATTTCTTATGGCGTCTAATACGTTTTCCATTTGGTGGGTGAGACTGGCGAGATCTTCAAATCCCATCGTTGCAGACATCCCCTTTAAAGTATGAGCAGAACGGAAAATTTCATTTACAATTGCAAGATCCTCTGGTGATTTCTCTAATAGTAATAAATTTTCATTGCACGCTTGTAAATGCTCCCTGCTTTCTTCAATAAAAATTTCCAAATATTGACTTGTATCCATTTTCCTCACACCTATCATAATCAATTAAATTTCCGATCTTGCAAGACAAACGACTCAGTTCTATTTTACTATGTTAAAAGCGGAAAAAAATAAAGTTTTTCCTTCGACAAATAGTTCTATTATCTATTAAAAAGGAATCGCTTTAGCCTTGCGACAAAATTTATTTTTACTGAATTACCTTGTAGTGTAAATTCCTGCTGACAGAATCTTTCTGTCAATGCAGTTAGGGCACGTGACGAAGGGGCTTTCGCATCATAGTGGATGAAAGGGATTTGTCTTTTAACAGCATTTGGTATATTTAAGTCATCCGGTACAATCCCTAGCAGAATGACATCTTTATGCAAAAAATGCCTTAGCACAATTGAAATTCGATTAAATGTCTCCATGCCTTCTTTAACATTATGTGAACGATTGATAACAATGTAAAAAGGCATTTCTTTCTTTTCTAATGTAATATACTTAATAACTGAGTATGCATCAGTAATAGATGTTGGCTCAGGTGTCGTCACAACGACCACTTCATCAACAGATAAAATAAATTGTAAGGAAGTCTCGTTTAATCCGGCAGACATATCAAAGATAATATACTGGTATTCGCTTAAAAGCGAAGCAAACTCATTGGTGAAGGAATAGAAAGATTCTTTATTTATATTCGGCAGTTTCATTAATCCGGAACCACCGGCGATAAAGTCTATACCACCGGGCAATTCCGTGATTAAATTTTTTAATGGAACAGAGTTCTCAGAAAAAAAGTCTGCAATCGAATAAGCAGGTGATGCCCCGGTTAATATATCAATATTTCCCATCCCAATATCCATATCAAATAAAAGTACGGAATGTCCCTTATTTGCTAGTTCAATTGAGAAATTCAAAGCAAAATTAGACTTGCCGACTCCGCCCTTCCCACTGATAACTGCAAGTGTTCGAACGGGAATCATAGATTTATCTTCTATTAGCTTATTGCGTAAAATTTCTGCTTGATCTTTCATTCTAATTAACCCCTATAAGATGTTCTACAACTTTTTCCGGAGTTGCAGATATAATATCATCGGGAACACTTTGACCATTTGTGATATATGCTACGGGCCTCTGCAAGGAATACATCATGTTAAACATCGCCCCGTATGTAGATGTTTCGTCTGCCTTTGTAAATATGATTTTATCTATCTTTACGGTGTTAAATTGGTGGCAGATCTCCTCCATATCGCTCTGCTTAGAGGTTAATGAGAGAACAAGAAACAGCTCCATTTCTTTATTAAAATCAATTAACTTTTTCAAATCAGCAATATATACAGGATTTCGGAAGTTCCGTCCTGCCGTATCAATGAACACTAAATCATAGTTTTCAAATCTTTTCACAGCATGCTGAAAATCCTCCATGTTGTAACAAACCTCAATTGGCACATTTAAAATATTTGCATAAGTCTTCAATTGGTCAATTGCCGCGATACGATACGTATCTGTAGTGATAAAGGCGATTCTTTTTTTGTATTTTAAAATACATTCAGCTGCCATTTTTGCTAAGGTCGTTGTCTTTCCAACACCTGTCGGCCCGACAACTGTTATAAACTTCTTTGTAAATGAAATTCCTGAAAAGGACAGATGTGAGATTTTCCTTTTTAGGTATTCATTGGCCCACAACAGGATGTCGGCCTCTGTTTTATCTTTTCCGGCCTCCTGCCACCATTTCAATGAAGCATTCACGATTGACTCAACAACATTTTCACTGATCCCCTGTTTTAATAACAATTGTCGCAAATTCTGTATCGGTGCAGGCAGCGAAGGCTCTTTTTTATCATTTCGTTCCACAACATTACTCAATAATTGCTTCAATTCGAATATTTCTTTTCGTAATTCTTCTGTTTCTTGTTCCTCATTATCCTTGGTGTGATTTTCCACTTGTGTTTGGATTGGCGGATGCGGGATTTCTATATCCGTTCTTTTATTTGCTGCCTTCTGTCCAATCCGATCAACCGGCTTTTCATCAAGTGCCGCGATTACTTCAATGCTGCTTTTTTTAAATAATCCTAAAAATCCATTTGTTTGAACCACTCTGGAGTTAAGGATGATTGCATTATTCCCTAGCTCACTGCGAATTCGTTTCATTGCTTCCGGCATAGTGGAAGCACGATATTTTTTTACCTTCATTCAATATTCACCACCCCGACACTTTGAACCTCTGCATTTGCTTCAAGTTCGTTATAAGATAATATTGGTATTTGGGGAAAATAACGCTCTGTTAATTGACGAATATACATTCTCACTGCAGGTGAACAAAGAACAATTGGAGTTGATTCCATTAAAGAAAGCTGTTCTACCTGTGACGCAATCGCTTCTAATATCCGTTGTGATACGGTTGGCTCAATCGCTAGATAACTTCCGTGTTCTGTCTGTTGAATTCCATCAGCAATCACTTTTTCCACTTTACCCGAAACAGTCACAACCTTTAACGATTCATTTGACTGCGAATACTGATTGGTAATCTGTCTCGCTAGTGCCTGCCTAACATATTCGGTTAAAATATCCGTGTCAGATGTTGCCTTTGCAAAATCAGCAAGTGTTTCAAATATGACAGGAAGATTCCGAATCGACACATTTTCTTTTAGTAGTTTGGCCAAAACCTTTTGAACTTCTCCAACAGATAATGGATTTGGTGTTACCTCTTCGACAAGAATCGGATAGCTTTCCTGCAAATGATCAATCAATTGTTTTGTTTCCTGACGTCCTAATAATTCAGAGGCATTCATTTTTATTATTTCTGTAATATGAGTAGATACGACAGAAGGCGGATCGACAACGGTGTAGCCTAATATCTCTGCGTCCTCTTTCACATCTTCCGTGATCCATTTAGCCGGCAAACCAAATGATGGCTCGATTGTCTCGATTCCAAAAATGGAATCATCATCCGCACCAGGGCTCATCGCCAAATAGTGATCCAGAAGCAATTCTCCGTGAGCCATCTCATTTCCCTTAATTTTTAAGCGATATTCATTTGGCTGCAATTGGATATTATCTCTAATCCGAACGACAGGAATGACTAAGCCCAGTTCTATTGCAAGCTGGCGCCGGATCATGACAATCCTGTCCAATAGATCACCACCCTGATTTGTATCGACAAGTGGAATTAATCCGTAACCAAATTCAAATTCAATCGGATCCATACTTAATAAACTAACGACATTTTCCGGGCTTTTCATTTCAGCAGCATCCTGTTCTTCGTCTATTTCCTCAAGTGGTTCCTTCACACCGGAAGGAATTCTTGAAAAATGATAACCACCTAAAACAAGCAACCCTGCAATCGGTATCGTCATAACATCATTAATAGGAGTAAACAAGCCTAAAGCAAAAATAGTACCGCCAGTGATATACAGCATCTTTGGGAATGTAAACAATTGCGAAGTAATATCCTGCCCTAGATTTCCGTTAGAGGCTGCTCTTGTCACAACAATTCCAGTTGCGGTCGAAATGATCAAAGCAGGGACTTGACTGACAAGGCCGTCACCAACAGTTAACAGTGAGAAATGATTCGCAGCATCAGCAAAACTCATCCCCATTTGCAGCATTCCAATAATAATACCGAAAATAAGGTTAATCAGGACGATGATAATACCGGCGATGGCATCACCCTTCACAAATTTACTCGCACCATCCATGGAACCATAAAAATCTGCTTCCTGACTTACTTTCTCCCGTCTTTCCCTTGCCTGCTGCTCTGAAATCATTCCGGCATTTAAGTCTGCATCAATGCTCATTTGTTTCCCTGGCATTGCGTCCAATGTAAATCTTGCCGCAACCTCTGAAACACGTTCCGATCCCTTTGTAATAACGATAAAGTTGATAATAACCAAAATTAAAAAGACAACAAGACCGACAAGAATATTTCCTCCAACAACGAATGAACCAAAGGTTTCAACAACCCCTCCGGCATCGCCATGAGTAAGGATGGCACGTGTTGTAGAAACATTCAGACCAAGACGGAACAATGTCAGTAACAGCAGTAAGGATGGAAATACAGAAAACTGTAAAGGCTCCGTCATATTCATCGAATTAAGAAGTACTAACAGTGCAAGCGAAATATTAATGATTAATAATATACTCAAAAGCCAAGTCGGCAGCGGGATAATCAGCATCGCAACGATCAAAATTACACCGAGAAATACAGATAGTTCTTTTACTGACATTGAATTCCCTCCTTTCGCAATAAACTAAAATAAATGTAGAGGATTACTTGTTTAGATAATGTTTTTCGTGCGGTACACATAGGCCAAAATTTCAGCTGTTGCTTTGAAAAACTCTTCAGGGATTGCATCGCCAATTTCAGTCTGACTATAAAGCGCCCTGGCAAGTGGCCTGTTTTCAACGATGATTACTTGATTTTCCTTGGAGATAATCAGCCCCTTTAGCCACAACATAGGGGGCATCAAGTTTCTTTTCATCATATTTTATTGCAACGGCATAATGGGTCGGGTTTGTAATAATCACATCGGCATTTGGTACTTCCTGCATCATTCTGTGCATCGCCATTTCCCGTTGTTTTTGTTTTATTTTTGATTTAATTAACGGATCCCCTTCTGAATTTTTAAATTCATCCTTTAAATCTTGCTTTGACATACGGATATTTTTTTCAAAATCGTATTTTTGATATAAATAATCCAGCAGCGAAAGGAAAAGAAGAGCACCGGCAGCAAATAACCCCATTTGAACAGTCAGATTAGCCAATACAGACAATGCAGTTCCAATAGTTTTTTGTGAAAGAATTAAAATTTCATCCATCCTGTTCCACAAAATAAGAAAGGTGATCACACCGACGATACTCAACTTCAAAATTGACTTTAAAAATTCAACAACGGAACGAAGGGAAAAAATCCGTTTAAACCCTTTAATTGGGTCGATTTTTTCTAATTTCATTTGAATTGATTCAGGAGAAAACAGAAAACCGACCTGGAAATAATTCGCCGCTACACCAGCAATCAATGCAACGAGCATAATCGGTCCGACAAGCAGCGCCATTTCCTTAACCATTTCTAAAAAAACAATTTGAATATTCGACTCCGTTAACTCCATCAGCATATACGTCTGAAAAGAGTGTTCAAAGATGGAGAAAATACCCTTTTTTAAATAAGGTCCGGCAAATAATAAAAATAAAAATACACTGAATAAACCAATCGCTGTATTTACATCCTGACTTTTCGCAACTTGTCCCTTTTTCCTTGCATCCTGACGCTTTTTTGGAGTGGCTTTTTCGGTTTTTTCGCCTGCAAAATATTGTAAATCTAAAGCTAACCATTTCATCCTTTACAGCCCTCCAAACAAAGACATAAGTCCTCTCATCGTCGTCAGCATCGTTTCAAATAATTTCGAAACAACCAGCATCATCGTACCCATTACAACTAGGAGAATGATAAAACTTACTGCTATTTTCACCGGTATTCCAACAACAAAAATATTTAATTGCGGAAAAGTTCTTGCTAAAATACCAAGCGCTACATCAACTAAAAATATACTCCCTACAACTGGCAATGCCATTTGCAGTGCGATCATAAACATCGTACTGAAGGAGCGAACCACGTATTCTGCCACTCCTGCACTGCCAAGAGGCAGCCAGCCTTGTTCGAGTGGAATAAACTGATAACTGTAGTAAATACCATCAAGTATAAGGTGATGCCCGTTTACCATTAATAAAAATAATAGGGAGACAATATACAAGTACTGGCCCATCAGCGGACTTTGTGCGCCCGTTTGCGGGTCAATGACATTAGCCATGGCAAATCCCATTTGAAAGTCAATAAAGCCGCCGGCCACTTGAATGGCTGAGAGCATAATAGAAGCGATTAGTCCAATGAGAAGCCCAACAAGAACTTCTTTCAATATCAATAAATAATAGGTGCTATCAATCTGTAAAATAGGTACTTCCATTGAAAGATACATAAGAAGTGATAAAAAAAAGCCTAATCCTACTTTAAACTGTGCCGGAACTGTCCGATATGAAAAGAGAGGCATCATCAAAAAGAAGGATGTTACCCGGACAAATATTAACAAGAAGGCTGGAAATTGATGCATCAAATCTATCATACCTTTATCCTATAAACCTTGTTAAATTCGAAAATATATTATTTGCATAGGAAAGCATATGACCAAGCATCCACTGACCAAAAAATATAATCCCTAGCAATACTGCTACGATTTTTGGAATAAAGGCTAATGTTTGTTCTTGAATCTGTGTTGTAGCCTGAAATATACTGACGATTAATCCTACACCTAGCGCTAATAATAGGAGCGGTCCGGCAATCAGTAAGACCGTCCAAATCCCTTCTTCTGCAATTGCAATTACTGACTCAGGGGTCAATCTTTTCACCTTCTCTAGAAGCTTTCTAAAAGCGATTTAACTACTAAATACCACCCGTCAACAAGTACAAATAATAATATTTTAAAAGGCAGGGAGATCATAACAGGAGGCAGCATCATCATCCCCATGGACATTAAGACACTGGCAACAACCATATCAATCACTAGAAATGGAATAAAAACCATGAAGCCAATTTGAAAAGCTGTTTTCAGTTCACTAATAGCAAATGCCGGAACAAGTGCTGATAAAGGAATATCCTGAATCGTTTCCGGAGCTTCCGCCTGTGCATAATTAAGAAATAAGGCCAAATCTTTTTGTCTCGTGTGGGCACTCATAAACTCCTTGATAGGGAAAGATGCCCTTTCATAGGCCTGTTCCAAATTTATCTCTTCATTAAATAAGGGTGTTAATGCCTCGTTATTTATTTCCTGAAATGTTGGAGCCATAATAAAAAAAGTCAGAAACAGAGCAAGACCGATGATCACTTGATTAGGCGGCATCTGCTGTGTAGCGAGTGCCGTTCGCACAAATGAAAGCACAACAACGATGCGGGTAAAACATGTCATTAAGATAAGAATACCCGGAGCAACTGTCAGGACGGTCAGCAGCAAAATAAGCTTTATGGATGTTGAAACATTTTCTGGTGAACTAGTATTGAAAAACTCCATGAATTCATTCATTGCTTATCCGTGCCCTCACTTTTTGCCACCTCTTCAAACACCTTTTTTCTTTCTTTAGCCAAATCATCCAGCTGCTGCTGGAGCATGGATTGGAATGGAGGTGCAGCTGTAGATTCTCCCTTACTGTACTTCTTGCCCTTGCTTACTTTATCCATTAATTTCCCAAAAAGTTCATTTGGTTGTATCATCTGCTCAAGCTGATGGTTATAGTTCGACAGAATTTCCTTATTGTCTTCATAATCTTCAATTTCCTTCAAAAGCTGGACATTTTCTCCAACCCCGACAATAAATAACCGATTTCCAATCTTGATGATTTGTACGGAACGATTGGAACCTAGAGGAACTCCACCTAAATTTTCAATTAACTGCGAACTCTTAAACATGGAACTTTTTTTATTCACAAATTTTAGTACGAAATATAGGAGAGCAACAACAAAAATTGTCGCTAAAATCATTTTGATAAAATCCCAGGCCGTTAGCCCAACTGTATTAGCCTTTTCGGAAACTGATGTTGTATTTAACTGATCTGCAGGCTTAGTGTCTGTATCGACAGCTTCATTCTGCGTTAATTCCTGTTCCCCGCAGGTTTCCGGCCTTTCAATGCAGTCTTTAACACTTTGATTTATCTGTTCTGCGTAGACATGAGAATCCAACCCGTGCAGAGCAAACAAAAACAATAACCCAATTAAAAATATTTTATGTGTTGGCACCATCTGCACCTTCTATAAAAGAATTCTTATTCTATCCGAGCGTTTTCTTGATTGCTTCTAAAACGCGATCAGCCTGGAATGGTTTTACGATAAAATCCTTCGCTCCTGCCTGAATCGCATCAATCACCATCGCTTGCTGCCCCATTGCTGAACACATAATGACCTTAGCATTCGGATTCATCTGTCTAATTTCTTTTAAGGCTGTAATTCCATCCATTTCAGGCATGGTAATATCCATTGTTACAAGATCAGGCTGTAATTCCCGGTATTTCTCTATCGCCTGGCTTCCATCTGCTGCTTCCCCTACCACTTCAAATCCATTTTTCGACAATATATCTTTAATCATCATTCTCATGAATGCTGCGTCATCAACAACTAAAATTCTGTTTCCCATCGTTTTCAGTCCTCCATAAAATACAAGTCTCGTAAATGAAATTTTCCTTACTTTAATTGATGAATACGGTCTGATTTACTAATAATATCAGTCACACGGACACCAAAATTCTCATCAATGACAACGACCTCACCTTTAGCAATTAATCTGCTGTTAACGTATATGTCCACCGGTTCACCCGCAAGTTTATCAAGTTCAAGAATTGAGCCTTGAGTTAAAGAAAGAATTTCCTTCACAGATCTTTTTGTCCTCCCCAACTCAACTGTCACCTGTAATGGAATATCTAGAAGCATTTCCAGATTCCGTACTTCGGTCTCCTGCAACGGATAATGTTCAAAATTCGAAAACACCGCGGGTTGAATGACAGGCTGCGCATGCTCACTCGCCGTGAAAGCTGAACCCAAATGCTGCGAATTTGAATTCCGTCTGTACTCATCCCGCACAGAATTCGGCTGATGGTTCACCTCGGAATACGGAGGATTCGGGGAAGTCGGTTGGCTCGAATATTGTTCAGGTATATTATTT
>CALGSR010000191.1 GCA_937902115.1 uncultured Bacillus sp.
TGATGAAGATAAATTAACGGTTTCTCGTGCACGCCGTATCCAAAACTTCTTATCACAAAACTTCCACGTTGCTGAACAATTTACAGGGCAGCCAGGATCATATGTGCCTGTAAAAGAAACAGTAAAAGGATTCAAGGAAATCCTTGAAGGTAAATATGACGATCTTCCGGAAGATGCATTCCGTCTAGTGGGAAGAATTGAAGATGTAGTAGAAAAAGCAAAGCAAATGGCATAATATCGGACCAGGAGGTAAAAAAATGAAGGCATTTACTGTCAATGTTGTTACTCCTGATGGCCCAGTGTATGATTCGGAAGTGGAAATGGTCATTGCCAAAGCAAAAAGCGGTGAGCTTGGTATTATGGCTGACCATATCCCTTTGGTAGCCCCATTAGAAATTGGTGCCGTCCGTCTGAAAAATGGGGGTAATGAAGCAGTTGTAGCAGTGAGCGGCGGTCTTTTAGAAGTCCGTCCTGATAAGGTAACCATTTTAGCGCAAGCAGCTGAAAAAGCGGATAATATTGATTTTGAACGTGCTTTGGCCGCGAAGGAACGTGCAGAACGACGTCTCCAAGAGCTGAAACAGGATAACGTTGATTTCAAACGCGCAGAGCTTGCGTTGCAGCGTGCCCTTAACCGTCTATCGGTTTCCGGCAAGAAATAAACAACAACACCTTCCACATTGGGGGGTGTTTATTTTTTTGGGACAAGGAACCCGTCCCCTTGTCCCACTTCTTTCGGTTATTCCTCGTAAGTTCCTGCATATATATGATGAGACGGGTTTCATTGTCCGTTTTCCGTAAAAATTAAATAGTAAATGGTACCCAATAATTAAAAAATAAAGGGCAAAATCACTATTTTTGCAATGAAATTTCCTTGAAAAATTGATGTAAATCACTCGAAAGTCAATAGTCGACACAAAATTGTAACAGTGCTATAATGGTTACGGTTACAAAATTGAATGTTTTGGAAATTTTAATAGAATTGGAGGGATTGGCGTGGAACTTCTAAATTTATACCAAAATAACTATATGATAGTGGTAATATTCCTAATTATCGGAATAGTACTCCCTGTTGTAGCGTTGACTTTTGGTAGATTACTGCGGCCGCACAAGCCTGAAGAAGCAAAGTACACGACCTATGAAAGTGGTATTGAACCATTCCATGATTCCAGGATTCAATTTAATTTAGGGTATTATGTTTTTGCACTAATGTTTTTAATTTTTGATGTTGAAACAGTTTTTTTGTATCCATGGGCTGTAGCCTATGATAAGCTGGGGATTTTTGCACTGATCGAAATGCTGATTTTCGTAATTATGCTCGTCATAGGACTAGTATATGCATGGAAGAAGAAGGTGTTGAAATGGAACTGAAAACAAACGAGTTTACAGCAGAGGAAATGGAAGAGATTAAACGTAATGTATTTATGTCGAATCTCGAGTCGATAAAAGGCTGGGCAAGAAGTAAGTCATTGTGGCCTTTGTCGTTCGGGCTGGCTTGTTGTGCCATCGAAATGATGGCGACCGGGGGAGCCCACTATGATTTTGACCGGTTCGGTACGATATTCCGTGCTTCACCGCGTCATTCAGATGTCATGATTGTAGCAGGAACGGTAACAAAGAAAATGGCACCTGTTTTGCGTCGGCTGTATGATCAAATGCCGGAGCCAAAATGGGTCATTGCCATGGGATCT
This sequence comes from uncultured Bacillus sp., assembly GCA_937902115.1. GTDB lineage: Bacteria > Bacillota > Bacilli > Bacillales > Cytobacillaceae > Bacillus_BD. Next base: position 1,692 of record CALGSR010000191.1, read on the forward strand.
TGTGCAACTGCCGGAGGTCCGTATGTAAAGTCGTATTCAGTTGTCAAAGGGGTCGACCAAGTGGTCCCTGTTGATGTGTACATACCTGGATGCCCGCCTAACCCGGCAGCGCTTATTTACGGAGTGAATAAATTAAAGGAACAAATCCGTTATGAGGCAAAAACCGGGAAGAAGGTGAAATAATCGATGAGCGGGGAGAAAGATCTCGAGCAATTAAAGAAAGAGGCAGCTGAAAAGGCAAGGAATGAAGCGCTTTCAAAATCAAATAAAGAAGCGCCTGAAGCAGAAAATGATGACATAGCAAAGCAAAAGGCAGCCGCCGCTGCGAAAGCAAAAGCAGCTGCAGCCGCGAAGGTGAAAGCTCAAGCCGCAGCTAAAGCGAAGGCATCAGAAGAAGCAGGCGAAGCCGGAGTGGATGAGAAGGCAAAGGCAGCCGCCGCTGCGAAAGCAAAAGCAGCTGCAGCCGCAAAAGCAAAGGCTCAAGCCGGAGCAAGTGGAGATGCCGACAGTGAGAAAGCGAAGGCGATTGCCGCAGCAAAGGCAAAAGCCGCAGCCGCAGCAGCCGCGAAGCGGAAGGCGGCAGGTGGAGTAGAAAGTGCAGAATCTGCAGAACCTGCGGAAGAAAAGAAACCATCGCCAAATCAGCCTTATTTAGATAAATATGTAAGGGTCATTGAAGACCATCTTGGAAAAGAAGTTCTCGAGGATAGCTATATTAACGAGCTTTCTAAAGACGTCCCGACACTTGTCGCGAAAAAGGAATCCTATTACAAAGTAGCAGAATTCCTAAAATATAATGAACAGCTGAGTTTTGACTATTTATCGGAAATACATGGGACCGATTTTCAAACACATATGGAAGTCTATGTCCATTTATATTCCTATAAAAATCATCAGTCAGTTGCTCTTAAGGTGAAGATTGATCGGGAGCAGCCTGTGATTGATTCACTCGTCCCATTGTGGCAAGGGGCCAATTGGGCTGAGTGTGAAGCGTATGATTTATTAGGTATTCAATTTAACAAACATCCAAACTTACATCGGATTATGCTGGGAGAAGACTGGGTCGGTCATCCTCTCAGAAAAGATTACGATGTGGAGGTGTAGACGGTGATTAGAACAGAGGAAATGATATTAAACGTAGGACCTCAGCATCCAAGTACACACGGTGTGTTTCGCTTAGTACTTAAAATCGACGGAGAGATCATCAAAGAAGCACAGCCGGTCATTGGCTACTTGCATCGGGGTACGGAAAAGATAGCGGAAAACTTGCAATATACACAAATCATCCCTTATACAGACCGGATGGATTATATTGCAGCGATGACGAATAACTATGTTCTTTGCCATGCAGTGGAAACAATGTCGGGCATTGTCGTCCCGGAGCGTGCTGAATACTTGCGCGTCATTGCCATGGAACTGAATCGTGTGGCCAGCCACCTTGTCTGGTGGGGCACGTACTTGCTGGATTTGGGCGCAACCAGTCCGTTTATCTATGCCTTCCGTGAACGGGAAATGATTCTCAATCTCTTTAATGAGCTTTGCGGTGCGCGCATGACCTTTAACTACATGCGTGTCGGCGGAGTGAAATGGGACGCACCGGTTGGCTGGATTGAAAAAGTAAGAGATTTCGTTCCTTATATGCGCGAACAATTGAAAGGTTATCATCAGCTTGTGACGGGAAATGAAATTTTTCTTAATCGCGTCAAAGGAATTGGAACATACACGAAGGAAGACGCTCTTGCCTACTCATTAAGCGGCGCCAATCTGCGCTGTACGGGAGTGAAATGGGATTTACGTAAGGATGAGCCATACTCGATTTACGATCGCTTTGATTTCGATGTTCCGGTGCGTGATACAGGTGATGCCTGGGCGCGTTACCAATGCCGGATGGAGGAAATTGAAGAATCACTTAAAATTGTCGAACAAGCCGTGGAACAGATCCCTGCAGATGGTCCATTCATTGCGAAAGTGCCAAAGATTATTAAAGCGCCAAAAGGGGAGGCCTATGTCCGAATTGAGTCTCCAAGGGGAGAAATTGGCTGCTATATTGCAAGTGACGGCAAGAAGGAACCGTACCGCTTAAAATTCAGACGTCCGTCATTCTATAATCTGCAAATTCTCCGAAAATTAATTGAAGGAGAAAATATCTCAAACCTTATTTCCATTTTAGGGGCAATTGATATTATCCTTGGGGAGGTTGACGGGTAATGATTGATGAACTGCTGCGTTCCAGCCCTAGCTTAGCAAACTTTGGAATCTTCTTTTTACTAACAGTTGTCTTTTTATTCGTTATCTTAGGATTTGTATGTTATGCGGTTTTAGCAGAACGAAAGGTGATGGGTTTTATCCAGATGCGGAAAGGTCCGGATCAGCTCGGAGGACCATGGGGGCTTTTTCAGACGGTCGCTGACGTTCTAAAGCTATTACTTAAAGAGGATATTATTCCTAAACTTGCTGACCGTCCCTTATTTATTATCGCGCCGGTCGTTGCCTTTGCTCCATCCTTTATGGTCTTAGCGGTTATTCCGTTTACGGAAAATCTGAAATTCGCTGATCTCGGAGTCGGACTCCTTTATTATATTGCGATATCCGGTATCACGGTGTTAGGGATTGTAACAGCGGGCTGGGCATCAAACAACAAATACTCACTGCTTGGCGGCATGCGGGGCGCCGCGCAGATGATTTCTTATGAAATTCCGCTTGTTATGTCAGTTATTGGGATTGTCTTGCTAACAGGAAGCTTAAATTTAACGGATATTGTTCATGCACAGGAAAATGTTTGGTTTATGTTTTCCCAGCCGATTGCCTTTATTGTCTTTATGATTGCGGCAAATGCTGAATTAAACCGGACCCCATTTGACCTGCCGGAGTCTGAAAGTGAGCTCGTTGCCGGTTACAATACGGAGTATTCCGGATTTCGCTATGCCTTCTTTATGCTGGCAGAGTATGTGTATATGTTTGCAATGTCTGCTTTAGTTACCGTATTATTCTTTGGCGGATGGCAGCCGGTACTATTCCTTGACTTTATTCCGGGTGCTGTATGGTTTGTCTTGAAATTCAGTGTGGTTATCTTCTTTTGGATGTGGCTGCGCTCAACATTCCCGCGTGTCCGTGACGACCAGCTGATGGAGTTTGGCTGGAAAGTACTCCTGCCGATTGCGTTAGCAAATATCTTCCTTACGGCTATCGTCAAGGAAATCATAAATTTGTTCTAAATACGCGAGGGGGTCTGACCTAAGACCGCGTGAACGTGAGGGGAGTATCCCCCTAAAATTTGAGAGGTGATCAAATGTTAGGCTTGATGAAAGGATTAGGCTACACACTAAAGAATTTGACACGCGAAAAAGTGACCTATGATTATCCGAAAAAGCCAATACCACTGCCGGATCGCTTTCGGGGAATCCAAAAATTTTATCCGGAAAAATGCATCGTTTGCAACCAATGCGCCAACATCTGTCCAACAGATTGCATTCAACTGACAGGAAAGAAACATCCTGATCCGGATAAAAAGGGAAAGGTCATTGAAACGTATAATATCAACTTTGAAATCTGCATCCTCTGTGATCTCTGTACAGAGGTCTGTCCGACAGAGGCGATAATTATGACAAATAACTTTGAATTAGCGGAATACACCCGCGGCAAGCTTTATAAGGATATTGGGTGGCTTGACGAGAATGATCAGAATGTTCGGCAGGTGAATAAACCATGACAGGAGAATTTCTTGCCTTTATCCTCCTAGCTTTAATCGCGATTAGCGGCGGTGTCCTGCTGCTAAATTTAACGAAGGTCGTCCACATGGTCATGGCTTTGGTAGCGACCTTCCTGAGCATCGCGGGAATTTACATCTTGCTTTCAGCAGAATTTTTAGCATTAGTTCAAGTTCTGGTTTACTCAGGTGCAATTACCATTATTATGCTGTTCGGAATTATGCTCACGAAGCATGATGACAGGGAAGATATAGCCCCGGGCAGAGTGAAGAAACTATTTGCCTTCCTTGGTATTCTTGGCTTTGGTGCTGCAGTTTATCTCGGAATCTATAATCTCGGTTATGCGGGCGGAGATGCGGCGCTTCATGTCAGAAATACGGAGCAGATTGGGATTGCTCTTTATACGAAATACATCATTCCGTTTGAATTAACATCCGTTGTGCTATTAGTGGCACTGATCGGGGCAATTATTTTAGCAAAAAAAGATCATAAAGAGGAGGCTGAATAATCATGAGCTCTGTTCCTCTTTCGGCTTATCTTGCCTTGGCCTTGATTCTGTTCTGCATCGGTCTTTACGGGTCATTGACAAAGCGCAATACCATTATCGTCTTAATCTCAATTGAGCTTATGCTCAACGCCGTAAATATTAATCTCGTGGCCTTTAGTAAGCTGGGACCTGTTCCATCGATTACCGGGCAAGTATTTGCACTGTTCGTCATGGCCATCGCAGCGGCAGAGGTAGCAATCGGCATCGCGATCCTCATTGCGCTATACCATAACCGCAAAACTGTTAAAATCGATGAAATGAACATAATGAAACATTAACAATAGATTTACTAAAATGCTTGAGTTAAAAAAGGAATTCAAAAGCAGGTGATTCTGGCTGGGACTGATAAACATAAGAATCACAAGTTTTAGAGTTCAAAAGGGGATCTGATATTGATGGAGAGTGCATGGCTGATACCGCTTTTCCCGCTTTTATCGTTTCTCATCCTCACATTTTTCGGCAAAAGGCTTAAAGAAGCGAGTTCCTATATTGCGATTTTGCTCGCTCTCGCCTCCTTTGTGTATTCCTTGCTGGTGCTGTTTGATCGCTTTACCGCACCGACCTACAAGGCAGAGGCAGCCTGGCTGAAAATAGGGGATTTGACCATTACAGCGGGTTTTGAAGTAAATCAATTAAATGCATTGATGCTCGTGATTGTTTCACTCGTTAGCTTTCTTGTTCATACCTATTCAATCGGGTATATGAAAGGTGATGACCGTTTTTCTGTCTTTTATGCTTATTTAGGCTTATTCACATTTGCCATGCTTGGTCTTGTGCTTTCGCCAAACCTGCTGCAAACCTATATGTTCTGGGAATTAGTTGGTCTTGGTTCCTTCTTATTAATTGGGTTTTATTTTTACAAAGAAGAGGCAAAGGCAGCTGCTAAGAAAGCCTTCATTATGACTCGTATCGGAGATGTTGGCCTCTTGATCGGGATGATACTCTTATTCTGGCAGGTAGGCAGCTTCGAATATGATGAAATTTTCAAAGCGATCGACAACGGTGTCATCGCGCCGGGAATGATTACCTTAACAGCAATTCTAATTTTCGTCGGGGCTGTGGGAAAATCAGGTCAATTTCCGCTTCACAGCTGGCTTCCGGATGCGATGGAAGGTCCGACGCCGGTTTCTGCTTTAATCCATGCCGCAACAATGGTTGCAGCGGGTGTTTACTTAGTCGCCGCATTATTCCCGCTCTTTACAGCAAGCGAAACTGCACTTTTAGTTATCGCTGTAATCGGTGCCTTTACCGCAATCTTTGCGGCCAGTATCGGGATTGTGCAAACTGACATTAAACGGGTATTAGCTTACTCAACCGTGAGCCAACTTGGCTATATGATGTTGGCCTTGGGTTCTGCAGGTTATGTCGCAGGGGTTTTCCACCTGACAACACATGCTTTCTTCAAAGCCTTGTTGTTCCTTGCTGCAGGTTCCGTGATTCATGCGGTCCATACGCAGAATATTAATGAAATGGGCGGACTTTGGAAAAAAATGCGTTACACGGCACCGCTATTCTTAATTGGAACAATGGCTATCGCCGGGGTACCGCTATTCTCAGGATTTTTCAGTAAAGATGAAATTTTAGTCGCAACTTGGAATGCAGGACATCCGATTCTCTTTACATTAGGCGTGATTACGGCATTCATGACGGCATTCTATATGTTCCGCCTCTTCTTCCTCGTATTCACAGGCAGAGCTCGCGGACAAATGCAAAATGTTCATGAATCTCCTTCCGTGATGACGGTGCCAATGATGGTCCTTGGCGTCTTGGCTGTCGTCGCTGGTTATATCAATACCTCTTGGTTTGGCACATTCCTTGGCGATTGGCTTCTCGAAGGCAACCAGCAATTAAGCGCAGCCGCAAATCACGGGCATGAAGGTTCTACCTGGATTATGATTGTGGCAACGATTGTTTCCCTTTTAGGTATTTATGTCGCATGGCTTGTTTATGGAAAAAAATCCATCTCCCGCGACATCAAAATGCCTGGGCTTTACAAAGTTTTATCGAATAAATACTATATAGACGAGATTTATTCAGCGATTGTGATTGCACCAACGAAAATTTTCAGCCGCTTCCTGCAATTTATTGAAATCTTCATGGTTGAAGGAATTATGAAGGCTGTCGTTGCGATCACAGAAGGCTGCGCCCGTTTAGGGTCCAAATTCCAAAATGGACAAACACAAGTTTATGGAGCGGTCGCCTTTGTCGGCTTAGCCGTTCTCGTCGTCATTTACGCTTTGACAGGGGGGTACTTAAAATGAATATAGACCATTTTCTATCCATCTTAGTATTTTCCCCTTTAATCGGGATTTTGCTCTTACTTCTTATTCCAAGACAGAAGGAACATACGCTTAAGTTTGTCGGCGTACTAGGGACACTGCCCGCACTTGTGCTGGCCTTCCTTGCCTTTTTCCAATACAGAAAAGGCTTTGACTTGGGGAAACTTTCCGAAAATGTCGGCTGGATTGCTTTTAAAAGTCCGGTTGCCCTCGGGAATCTCCCTAAGGACCTATTCACGATCGATTACGAACTCGGCGTTGACGGCCTGTCGCTCGTATTAGTCCTATTAACGGCTGTCATAGCAACATTGGCAGCAATCGCCTCGATTCATATTAAGAAAGAATGGAAAGGCTACTTTATCCTCTTCTTAATTCTTGAAATCGGGATGCTCGGTGTCTTCACGGCAGAGAACATGATCCTATTCTTCCTCTTCTTTGAAGTCACATTAATTCCAACCTTTTTCCTAATTGGAAAATGG
>CALGSR010000192.1 GCA_937902115.1 uncultured Bacillus sp.
GGGAATGAAAAATGAGTCATGATTATATCATGGGTAAAAGTCCAGTTTTAGAAGCATTAAAGTCAGAGCGTGACATAAATAAAATCCTCATAGCTGAAGGTGCGCAACGGGGGCAGATGCAACAGATTACGAATTTGGCAAAAGAATTAAATGTGTTAGTGCAGTTTGTACCAAAGGGAAAAATTGATTCACTCGTTGAAGGAAATCATCAGGGAGTTGTAGCTCAGGTAGCTGCCTATCAATATGCAGAGCTTGATGATTTATTTGCCCTTGCAGAAAAGCGAAATGAAGCACCTTTCTTTTTACTGCTGGATGAAATTGAGGATCCGCATAATTTAGGCTCCATTATGAGAACGGCTGATGCCACAGGTGCACATGGTATTATCATTCCGAAGCGCCGTGCGGTCGGCCTCACTGCAACGGTGGCAAAGACCTCAACAGGAGCAATCGAGCATATTCCGGTAGTCCGGGTAACGAATATGGTAAGGACGATTGAGGAACTGAAGGAAAGAGGGGTCTGGATTGCCGGTACAGATGCCAGTGGGAAACAAGATTACCGCCAACTTGACGGCACGATGCCACTCGGCCTTGTGATAGGTAGTGAAGGAAAAGGCATGGGACGCCTTATCCGCGAGAAATGTGACTTTTTGATTCAACTTCCAATGACAGGTCATGTGACTTCATTAAACGCTTCCGTCGCAGCCGCCATCCTCATGTATGAGGTTTATCGAAAGCGCCACCCGCTAGGTGAATAGTGATGGACATTTTATTAGTAGATGGATATAACATTATTGGTGCATGGCCGGAACTGCGGGAGTTGAAAAATAGAGATTTAGAGGCTGCGAGAGATTTATTAATTGAAAATATGGCAGAATATCAGGCTTATACCGGAATGAAAGTAATGATTGTCTTTGATGCCTATGATGTTCAAGGAATAGAGAAAAAAGAACAGAATTATAAAGTCGAGGTTATTTTTACGAAGGAAAATGAAACAGCGGATGAACGGATTGAAAAGCTTTCGATTGCTTTAAATAACCGGAGAACACAGGTTCATGTAGCTACTTCTGACTACACGGAGCAATGGGCTATTTTCGGTCAGGGAGCCTTGAGAAAATCAGCGCGAGAGTTGTATATCGAGATGAAGGTGATCGAAAAAGGAATTGAAAAGAATGTCGATCACATTAATAAAAAGGCTCCAGTGGCTAAAATTCCACTTAGTGATGAAATGGCAGAAATTTTTGAAAAATGGCGCAGAGGGGAATGATCCTCGTTGACGCCATGAAAAACCGTACTGTATAATATTTCTAAGTATGCTTAAGCAGTTGGGGGGGACTAGATTGAATTCTTTCGGAAAGCAAAAAATAAATGATAATTTGGTGAACTATCAAGAGCTTGCGGATGAGCAGATAGTTGAATTAGTACACAAAGGAGACAGCGAGGCTTTAGATTATTTAATTCATAAATTCAAAAACTTTGTACGGGCAAAGGCGCGTTCCTATTTCCTAATCGGAGCCGATAAGGAAGATATTGTTCAAGAGGGTATGATAGGTCTATATAAAGCAATTCGCGATTTTAAAGAGGACAAACTGTCGTCATTTAAGGCGTTTGCCGAGCTTTGTATTACTAGGCAGATTATTACAGCAATCAAAACGGCAACAAGACAAAAACATATTCCGTTAAATTCATATGTTTCCCTGGACAAGCCAATTTATGATGAAGAATCAGACCGTACTCTGATGGATGTGATATCAGGTGCCAAGGTGTTAGATCCGGAAGAACTGATCATTAATCAGGAGGAATTTGACCAGATTGAAGTTAAAATGGCTGAACTGCTGAGCGATTTAGAACGTAAAGTACTTGCGCTTTATTTGGACGGGCAATCCTATCAGGAGATATCAGAAGAATTGAACCGTCATGTAAAATCGATTGACAATGCTCTGCAGCGTGTGAAGCGAAAACTAGAGCGGTATTTGGAAATCAGGGAGTTTTCTTTATAAGGTGAAAGATTAATTTTACAAAAAGTTAATAAAAGTCATGACACCAAGAACGAGCAGGACAATAATCTGTATAGCTAGCTGTTAGCGTTATTTCTTACGGCTTTACGGCACTGCTGGCGTTATGATGCATCCTCCCTTCCTATTATTGACATGTCCAACTGAGCGTGATAAAGTTTTAGAGATATAATGACCAGATGTGGGTGTGAAAATGAGAAAAAAAGTAACGCTAGCTTGTACACAGTGTGGTTCGCGAAACTATACAACGATGAGCAAAAAGGAATCAGAGCGTCTTGAACTAAAGAAACACTGTGACCACTGTCAGGCGCATACTGTACATCGTGAAACAAGATAGCTTTTGTTATAATAATAGTGTTACACTTCAGGTTTGGAGGTTACAAAATGCAGCGCTTAGTGAAATTTTTCCGTGAAGTCGGACGTGAGATGAGAAAGGTAAGCTGGCCGAAACGTAAAGAGTTGACCAACTATACAGTTACTGTTCTGGCAACCGTGGCTTTCTTTACTGTCTTTTTCGCCGTTATCGACTTAGGGATTTCTAAAGTGATTCGTTTAATTCTTGAATAACTACCATTAACTCATGGTATAATGGAAATTAATACAGGAAAACGACAAAAGCCCGGTAACGGGTTTTTTGATTTGTCTAGAAAAAGATGAATATTGGATACGACAATCGGACTTCATTGTTTAGATTTTATTTAATAATAGTCTTTCATGGCTTCAGCTAAAAAAGGATTCTAACTAAACGATACAGGGAGGGAAGGACCTAGAGTCCTCTTAAATGGAAAAAAATTGGTATGTGGTACATACGTACTCAGGCTACGAAAACAAAGTAAAAGCAAATCTAGAAAAACGCGTCGAATCAATGGCGATGCAGGATAAAATTTTCCGTGTGATTGTACCGGAAGAAGAGGAAACAGAATTTAAAAACGGAAAGAAAAAGGTAGTAAAAAGAAAAGTGTTCCCTGGATATGTTCTTGTTGAGCTTGTTATGACGGATGATTCTTGGTATGTCGTGCGAAATACGCCGGGCGTAACAGGGTTTGTCGGATCTGCCGGAGCTGGTTCGAAGCCGTCTCCGCTCTTGCCGGAAGAGGTAAACGGTATTCTGAAGCATATGGGTGTGGACGAAAGACGAGTTGATATTGATTTCGAAATTGGAGAAACGGTTAAGGTAAATGAAGGCCCGTTTGCTAACTTTGAAGGAATGATTGAGGATATTGATCGAGATAAAGCAAAAATTAAAGTCCTCGTTAATATGTTTGGCCGGGAAACGCCGGTAGAGCTTGATTTTACGCAAATTGAAAAATTATAACCGGAAGAACTTGAAATCGAAATAAAATAGTGGTAATATTTCATAGGTCAGTATGTCTCATGTAATGAGACTGTTTGATACTAAAGTTCTTTATTCTAACATAGAGACTGTCGATTGAGTGGGAGGGCTAAGACCCTATTACCACATCACGGACTTAAGGAGGTGTGTCTCGTGGCTAAAAAAGTAATTAAAGTTGTTAAATTGCAAATCCCTGCTGGTAAAGCAAACCCAGCGCCGCCGGTTGGTCCTGCACTAGGTCAAGCGGGTGTGAATATCATGGGATTCTGTAAGGAGTTTAACGCTCGTACAGCTGATCAAGCTGGCTTAATCATTCCGGTTGAAATTACGGTATTTGAAGACCGTTCATTTACTTTCATTACAAAAACACCGCCTGCAGCTGTGTTACTTAAAGTGGCAGCAGGTCTCCAAAAAGGATCAGGTGAACCAAACCGTAATAAAGTTGCAACGGTTAAACGTGATAAAGTTCGCGAAATCGCTGAAACTAAAATGCCAGACCTTAACGCTGCTTCAGTTGAAGCTGCTATGTTAATGGTTGAAGGTACTGCACGAAGCATGGGTATTGTTATCGAAGACTAATTCCCATTTACTTGATGTTTTTGTTTTTTGGAAGGTTGCGGAGTTTCTTTGTGAACGCGCAACCTTTATTCGTGGGAGGTAAAATCCGCTATAACCACAATCAAGGAGGAAATATATAATGGCTAAAAAAGGTAAAAAACTGCAAGATGCAGCGAAATTAATCGACCGTAACAACGGATACGGCGCACAAGAAGCAATTGAACTTGCTCAAAAAACTAGCACAGTAAACTT
>CALGSR010000193.1 GCA_937902115.1 uncultured Bacillus sp.
GACTAAAAAAGGGATACGGGGACAGGTTCCGTGACCCACCAGATATTTACAAAGAGGAACAGGGAGCCTGTCCCTCTGACCCATCCTTCGTTCTGTTTTTTCGTTAAAAAGAAAATGTCCTACGGTTGGACATGGTTTTGAAGGTTCCAGGTAATTCGGAACCTACTTATTTCTTATTTACGGAAAAGGCGGCAAATCAAACAAATTTATTAACTACTTCAATTAGTTTTTCCTTAAAGTTAATAATATCTGATACTTTTTCTATGTTTATTGTTGTACGTTCTTCATCATTAAACTGAATATATTTATTTGCGGTATTAAAACCTAACCGACAAATCCATCTTCGAATATTATCATCTAATAAAATATTAAAATAACTTTTGTTGTCACGATAAAAGATGCGTTCTGCTTCAACGGTTTCTTGAAGAAGGATTTTCACTGTTACATAACCCTCTATCTCTTCCTCTGTTGTAACAATTTCTGCTTCTGGCTTATCTTTTATTGCGCTTTCGTCGCTTGTTGCTGATGAATCTGATACAGCGCTTTCGTTATCGGAGATAGTTGTTTTTAAAGCTGCATTTAATTTGTCATTTACCAATTCATTGATAAATTGCTTGTAGCCCTTTTTGATAATAGGCTCAAATTCATCAATTTTGTTTTTAGTCTTAACTCCATCATATATTTGTGTCATTAAAAATCGAACATAATCCTCTGATGGATTTTCCCATTGTTCATTCAGAAATTTTTTTAATTTATTAAGATATTTTAATTCGGAAGCTGTAGTAAATATTTTTTCTAAGTCAAAGCTATTCTTTTTAAACTTCGCCAATTCAATAATCGAGGCTTCTTTTAAATCTAATATATTAAATTCAAAAAATGGAGAGGAATCCATTTTATTTTGCTCTTCAAGATCGGTGTAAAAACGATAAATGGTACCATTTGTTAAAATTGCAAATTTCGCTGTTGTAGTACCAAAATACCTGAACAATTGAGAGTCGTGTTTTTGCAATTCCTCGTTTACTGATTTAGCCTCAATTAAAATTACAGGATTCCCTTCGTTCATTATTGCATAATCTACCTTCTCGCCTTTCTTAATGCCAACATCAGCGGTAAACTCTGGGATGAACTCCTCAGGATTAAAAATATCATAACCGAGTATTTGGAAAAACGGCATAATTAAAGATGTTTTAGTAGCTTCTTCTGTTAAAATAGATTGTTTTATTTTACTTACCCTCGCTGATAAAGATTTGATTTGCTCGATGAATTTTTCCATGATTGTCAATTCCTCCGTTTATCTGAGATTGTATTTATGTTTATATTTTTTATACAAGAGTATATAAAACCTTTCCATTTCATAAGGAACTTCATTATCTCTCAAAATATCAATCTTCATTTCTTAATCTTTTAAGCTTTTATCATAAATAAGGAGTTGAACGGCGAACTCATTTGCTTCTCGCTCAATCTTGTTTTATGAGTATATAAATCATTTGATGAGAACGTAGGTTATATTAACGGCAGGTTAACCGTGTTAGTGATGATAATATGAAGAACAAGAGCAGAAATACAAGGGATGCTGAGGTGCTCAGATACTATAGTCATGTTGCACGCTGTCATTGCCTAAGTTTAGGAAGAAATAACAAGCGAGGTTCGAAAATACATCTGGACCTCTAAAAACATTGTTTCGTATATAGGTCGTTGAATTCAGTAAAAAAATATTTACTTTTGAAAGTGGGCTATAATTATAGTTATTTTAATCTATCGATTACACTCCTTTTCTACCTGTATCATTTTGTCCGGAATAATAGTGGTTCCACATTCGTCCGTCATCATTAGGGCTTTTATAAGTTCTAAAAGCTTCATCATAAGTATGCATTTGTCCTCGTTCTTTTGATAACCGATCTTTAATTTCTATTTCCTCATATTTTTCGATAAAATCTAGCAAATGCTCTTGAATATGATTAAGTTTCTGTTTCAAATGCCGAGACTGTACAGATTGGTGAATTTGATCTAATCCGGCAATTATTGAATCAAGTAATACGTCATTCCAGCCGAAATCTTTACGAAATTGCTTTTCTACTTTTTGTCGTAAATTCGAATTCATAGTATCACCTCTATAATTTGAACTAATACCATTTTATCATTTATTTTGAAATAGTTCGATATTTTATGTATTGTTCAGTTGAAATCAGGAAGTAAATTAGGTTTATAGTCCTGTTATGATAATTACTGTGTTTTTTATAAACTTATATCAATCATGGTGCCAGTCACTTCAGGATCCAGTGCGACTACCCGAACCTGGCTTCCGAATCCCAGAAGACTCATTTTCTCGAAGATAAAAGTTCCTTCTATTGATTCGAGGAAAAGTAATTTATCAACATTAAAGTTTAACAAAACCATTATTTTAAAGGAGACACGTTCACGATTTTTGAAACGTGTTTTTATTTTGTTAAAATATCCCTCAGCAAGATAATAAAAGACAAAAACATCGGCATGCATGTTCAAAATTCATAAGGGGGACTCCGTCCATTTTTCTGTATATCAAGGGTAAGAGCAATTGATATAAAAATGGGAGTGAACGAGTATGGATTATGTAAAAGAACTAACCTTATTCTACGATTGGATGGAGTTGCATCCGCTTTCACCATCAGCGATTAATTTATGGAATGCGCTGGTGCATGTTCATTATAAAACAGGGTGGCAGGAGTCTTTTGCTGTGAATGAAATGGTGCTTTGCTTGAAAACGAACTTAAGCGGGCGGACACTTCGTAAGGCAAGAGCAGAGCTGAAGGAAAAGGGACGAATTGATTTCGTTTCACAAAAAGGAAAAGCTCCGACTTACAGAATGATTCCGTTTCAAGCGGCAATAAGCAGTACAGAGGAACCTTCTCTCCAAGAAGAGAGGGTATTTTCATCCCAAACGACGGAAAATTTAGCCGAAGTTTCTGCCAGTGAGTATACCGCAGTTACTGCCAAACCGAGTTCTTTCTATAATAAACAACAACAAAAACAAGAGAAAAAAATGCACGCGGATTGGATGGATTTTTTAACAACGTGGCGAGCAGTGTTCTCTTTTGATGTCAAAGCAAACCATACACAAATGATCCACAGCTTTATGAAAGATGCCGGTATGTCGTTAGAGTTGATTCTTGAAGGAATTGAAAGAGTCACCCTAGCGCAAAAACCGAGCTTAAATTATTTATGGAAGATACTCGCAAACTGGGCAAATGCAGGGATTCATTCGATAAAATCTTTAGTGCAGCATGAAAAAAAACGCGCCGGCAGCCAAAGTTATTTTCCGAAGAAGGAAATCCGGGGGAGAGATCTCTCCAGTGGAGGGCTAAAGGATTTAGCCGCAAGGGAGGCGTGGGCATGATTGCGGAGAAAGCCTGGCTGGGAACGATTTTAAAAGAAAATGAATTGATCCGCGACAGCATCATTGAGCCGAGCCGTCTGCAGGAAGGGAAACACCGCGTGCTGCTTGCGCAGATCAAAAAATTGATACATAACGGACAGAGTGCTGATCATGTCACCTTGTCCATGGCTGTGAACCCGGAAACCTTTGGAGGCATATCTTATATAAATGAACTGCTTACATACGCAAACCCGATTAAAATCGATGAGTATGAACAAATCGTCCTGAATGAGTGGAAGGAACGGGAAAAGCGCAACATTTTAACGCTTTCCTTACAAGAAGACTGGAAAATTGAGAAAGTCGTGCAAACGTTAGATGACATCAATGAAATCAGGGTAGATGATCATCAATCGATTTGCGCGGGATTAACTGAACTATTTGAAGCGCCATGGGAGCCAAATGTGGCACAGCATGGTGTATATTCACGGATTGAAAAATTAGATCAGTTAACAAATGGATGGCAGGATGGGGAGCTAACGATTATCGGGGCGAGACCGAGTATGGGGAAAACGGATTTTATGCTGCATTTAGCCAAAGAGGCAGGGTGGCAGGGCTGTATTCCGCTTGTCTTTTCATTAGAAATGCCGGCGAAAAGCCTGATTAAACGCTTAATTGCTTCCACAGGCGGATTTGCCCGTGACAAAATGAGAGATCCTCACCGTATGTTGTCCGAGGAACAAAAGCAGAGATGGCCGGCTGCTTTAGGAAAGTTAAATGAAACCAATATTCAAATTTTTGATGGCTCCGGGCAAACTGTACCGGAGATGAGGGCAAAGGTGCGCAAAATCATGCATCAATATCCGGGAAAGAAACCGGTCATTTTTATTGATTATTTGGGTTTAGTTCGCGCGAATGAATTTTACGGCGGCAGTGCAAATCTGCAAATTACAGAGATTTCCCGCAATCTGAAAGGAATGGCGAAGGATTTTAATTGCCCGGTCATTTGTCTTGCGCAGTTAAACCGATCTGTCGAACAAAGAGAGAATAAAAGGCCGCTGATGAGCGATATCCGTGATTCCGGAAGTGTGGAGCAGGATGCCGATGTGATTCTTTTTCTGTACCGGGAAAATTATTATGATCGTAAAGTGAAAGACTATTCTTTAGAGATTATCACGGCGAAAAACCGCAATGGCGGTGTTGAAACTGTCAGGGCGCAATACAATGAATTCACAGGAGAGATCAGAAATGGTGACCATTAAAGAGCTGTATGTCGAAAGTATTTCGAACGGCTATTCCTTCATGGCTCATGCTCTTTATTATTTGCTGCGCGAAGGATTGGTCTCGCCTGATCATCCCTCTGAGGCTATCGACAGTAAAGCATTGGATGACAAGGAAGTAAGCGCGCTGGAGGATGAAAATTACCTCGGTCTCAATGTGATAAGGTCCTATAGTGTAAAGGTTGACGCGAATAAATTTATGTTTGTTTTTGCCAAGAATGAGACAGAAGCCATCTCTTTTATCAAAAAGAAATATGGTCTCACACCGCTTAATTGTCATGAATATTCTTTTGACTTCTCGCTCATGCGCGGAAATGCCTTCATCACCTTTCGGGAAATAAAAAAGGAATTCTCCATGTTTCCAGCCTTGATTGGCATGTTTTTCAAAGAAACGCCGAGACGGTTCTGCTGTTTCATAGCAAAATAAGGAGATCGGGTGTCAGGCACCATCCATTATTAGGAATCGAATCAAATAAATGATGATCATATATTTCTTATAAATTAGGAATTCTTTGAAAGTACCCGACATTCAGGTTTCAACGAGGCAATGAAGAACAAAACCTCAGAGCTCACGCTCAAAATATTCTTCATCATGAAATCCACAAGGACAAACCACCCCATTTTTCTGTATACGAATACTTAGAGGAATAAACAGAAAAATAGGAGTGAACCAAATGAACTATGTAAAAGAACTGACCTAATCTACGATTGGATGGAATTGAATCCGCTATCTCCGTCAGCGACGAATTTATGGAGTGCGCTGCTGCATGTTCATTATAAAAAAGGGTGGCTGAAAACAAACCAGTCTTAGGGGGATTTTGGGTTAGAGATATTTCCAGAAGTAGCCTTAATGTTGCTGCTTTATTGACTATTTTATAAACTTTTATGGTATATCACCAAGTAAATGCACAATTGTTTAAAATATACATATAAGGTTAATAAATAATTATATAACCATATAACCATTTAATGTTATTTAGGTCTGAATTTTTGCCTGTGATATTTAATTTTAAAATGCAACCCACTGAAATATATGATATTATTGGACTCATATCTACATACAAATTAGTGGGATAGGGTGATTATGCAGGAGCAAAGAATATACACGTTTTACGCTTTTCATGGAACTGCAGAAAGTTGTGCCATAATAATAGATGAAACAAGATATTTCGAATCTGGTGAACCTAGAGATGATCACTGGTTGGGACAAGGTTCGTACTTTTTTAGGGATGATGAAGAACAAGCAGCCATTTGGGCAAAAAATAAAGTTGCAAGGCATCCGAAATTTAAAGGAGAAACACCTTGCGTTATCGAAGTAATACTTGAATCAGAGGAACCAAAATTTCTAAATCTAGATACTCGTAAGGGACTTACTATCCTTGAGGAACACCTTAACTTTTTAAAAGAACAGGGGATACAAATAGAATGTTCTTCTTTAGGAAATATGCCTATGAAAATTAGATGCTTTATTCTGTCTCTCTTACCAGATAATATTTGGATGGTTCAAAGGACTTTTGATACACAGTCAAGATTTGATAGAAATGATATGTTTATTTCTATGGAACTTAAGCTACATGGGACTCAAATCTGTGTAAGGAATAATGAAGTAATAAAGGGAAATAGTATAAAAATGAGAAGGTTATTAACCCCCGTACGAAAAAAGACAGGTGGGAAACCAAGGCTAATTAATTAATAAAAGGAGAGGTGAAAAATGAATTTCTCTCTGGACAAAGATAGAGCAATGGAACTTGCAGAAAAACTTGGTCTTAAAGTTTCTTTTAATAACGAAAAAAGTGGAGTTATTTTAACAGGCAGCGATAATAAAGTGAATTTATATGACTTCGATGACTTCTTCCCAGAAATAGAAACTTTGAAAAAGGAATTTGTTACGAAAGATAAAGATGTTTTTTTAAAACAAATTACTGTAAAACACCAAGTTACAAAGGTTAATGTGCAGATAACTCAAACACCTATCTCGCCATCTAATTCTAAACAATTAATACATTCAGCTTAGGAGAATAATAATGACTGCAGTTTTACAATTTAGAGATTATCATGTTCTTGAGTCTCATTATAAATTTAACCCATATCAACAAGAAAATGACAGTGGAAACTTTAATATAACGCCAAGTATTTCCTATAGGTTGGAAACTAATCCAAATATAATTGAGGAAGCAATTATATACTTAGGTATTGAACTTGGTGATTTCACTCTTAGTGATCCGAATTTTTATGTAAAGGTTAGGATTGCTGGTCATTTTGAGATACATCAAAGACCGGATGAAATGACTGAGGAAGATATTTTGGGATTTTATAAATTGAACGCAGTTGCAATTCTTTTTCCGTATCTTCGAAGTCTCGTTTCAGATGTTTCAAGTAAAGGTAGTGAGGGACCAATTATTCTTCCCACCATGAATATAGTTTCTATGATTGAAGAAAATCAGTTTATAGAAAGTCCAAATGAATTTGGTTAAAAAGCAGTCATTCGATACTATCGTGACTGCTTTTTTATATTTAGGTACATATCGCTTATTAAGATTTGTCGAACGATTTTGTTTAACTAATGCTTTTGTTATGCCTTTGCAAGTGCAAGGTAACAACTGCTTTTTCCCTTTGTAGCCTTAAATGATAAAAAGGTGCTAGGCACTTTGAGGAACGTTGGGACGGTCCTCCTGTTTCACGAAACGGCAGAACCGTCCCAGCGTTTATTTCATCAACTACAATGTAACTGGAAACGGTACATAAAGGTCTGAAAATGATGAAGTTGAACCAATGGATAATCGATAGCCCAGCTCCTGTGAGGAAACTCTGAAGAAGGTCCAACCACTAAAGAACACGGTCTAAGTCGAAAGCTATGACTATGAATCTCGTAGGGCAGCAAAAGCTGTTCGAAGTGCCCCGCTCCATGAAAACTATGGATGAAGATATATGCGGTTTGCAGGAAAAACCCTTTAAAGACTAGAAATAGCTTTTTGGTCTCTTGTCATCAACTTTATCAACTTTTCTCTACCAATTAATGAAACATCACCTTTTTTAGCCAGTTCATGGGCTGACCTGGTAAACGTATTATTCGTAACTACCCAGGCTTCTGTTGCCCTGTAATACGGTTTGGATGCAAACGCTTGTTGAACGGCTTCCACGCCAACTGTTTTGCTATATCGTTTTGCTTGTACAACAATCCTCCTGTCATCTGTTTTTAAAATCAAATCCGCTCCAAAATCCCCTGTTACAGCAGTCAATTCCACTTTAAATCCAAGTTCAGAAAATAAAGCCTTCAAAAACTCTTCAAATTCAGTACCTTCCATGACATCAACTTGTTGAATACCCGATTCAAGAAACCTTTTACGTCTTTCTGCCCCCTTTTTCCAACGAATTATAAAATAAGCAATA
>CALGSR010000194.1 GCA_937902115.1 uncultured Bacillus sp.
GGGAAGTGAAGGCACCCAATCTCTCAAAATTTCCTTTTATCCCCTCATCTAGGAGTGTACTACATATAGTAGCTAAAAACATCGGCTTTGTACCAAACCAATATTTTGTGATACATCAATAAGAAAACTAACAAATAATGGTCTACCCAGTTTTCCAGCTGGATAGACCATTATTTGTTATGAGCTGACTAGTATTATCAGAAGTATAAAAATCATACACTGACCCTTTTGTCAAGAACATTTGTTCGACAATTTTCGAGAAAGCACCAAGATCTTAATAAAAACTCGTACGTACAACTTTAAGAATAAAATAGTAAATAATATAGAAACCTGAATAGATTCAAAGCGCAATAGGCATCCAGATCTTTACGGAAGCGTCAAATAAACCCCATCAAAAGTAGGCAGATCCTACTTCATGCTTATTCATGACTGATTAAGAAAAGAGGAAGTTTGTCAGCTGAAATTTGTGACATTCTTCCTCTTTCGTTTACATTTAGCTTCAAATTTCCATTCATTTGTCAAGAACATTCGTTCGACAAATATCGGGAAGTGACAGGCACCAAGATCGGGCACCAAGATCGGACATATTTCGGGTAGTGACCACAGGCACCAAGATCAGCTTTGATTTATATCTACTTGTACATAATTCACTTGAGAAATAGGCGCTTTAATTTTTCTCATTTCTCTTTCATATTCCCCTGCTGTTTCTTGTAAAGTAAGAGTAAATTGATCAACTGATAGTAGCTGCCCAATATACAATTCTTCGCCAACTGTAATTCTCAATTCCTGAGTAACTAGTTTTTCAAGCTGTTTTATAAAAGTTTCCTCAAACAATCCAAACACCCCCTTTTTATTTAGCTACACTTTTAATTTGCGCTAATGGAATATAGAAAAAGTTGTTGCTTTGTCTCAAAATAATATAATCAAATTTGACTTCTATTAGCACTCCAGTGATTGAGGAATAGTCTGTTAGGATATCCAAGGTCGAACCCACTAATCCCATAAGATATATTTGTAATATAATACGCTCTATTTCAGTATTCATTTTTAACTCCTTTCTTTTTTAGCTATGTTAGAGTGTATGATCCCAATTAAAAATTGTTTGGACAATCTATTTATTTCATTAAAAAATTGAGCTACATGCACAATCAATGTAAATTTGTTCGAATACCATGGTCTAGAGGTGAAAATAATGAAAAATAGAATAGATGGATTAGTTAGTGTTGTTATTCCTTGCTATAATGCATCGGAATACATTGAGGATTGCTTAAACGGTATATATTCTCAAACATTTCCCAACATTGAGGTGATTATTGTAAACGATGCCTCGACAGATGACACAAAAAAGATTGTTGAACAGTGGATTGAAAAATCCAATCCATCGTTTAAGACGATCATCTGTGATCTTCCCGTAAATACAGGGTTTGCCGGTGCGATCACAACCGGATTTTTTTTGACTTCTGGAGAATATATCGCTGTCAATGATGCGGACGATATTTCACATCCTAATCGTTTGGAAAAACAAGTGGATTTTCTATTGAAGAATCCGGATTATGATTTAATAGGCACAAATTACAAGATGTTTAGCGATGGTGAGAAAGAAAATGGAAAAGTTGCAAATTGGCTTTATTATGGACAAGATATCCGAAAAGTATATGCGAACGGAAAGCATTGCGTTTGTCATGGAACGATCCTGTTTCGTGGAAAAGCCTTCGATCTTTTAGGCGGTCCAACACGAAGAATTCATGGTGCAGAGGATTATGAATTTATTGTAAAATTTCTAAACGCTAAATTAAAAATCGAAAATCTAAGAGACATCCTATATTATTACCGCTCCCATGATAAACAACGTTCTAGTCAGTTTTATGGAGGCGGTAAAAAATGACTGGCCAAAGAGTGTTACTTGTATTGGATGCTTTCTTTATTGGCGGTACGGAAACACATGTTATTGGACTGGCAAAGGAGTTAATGAAAAAGAATATATTTGTAGCCATTGCGGCAAGAAAAAAAGGAAGTTTGCTTGAAACCTTTGAAGCATTGAATTGTCCTATTTATCACATAGAGTTTCCAAATACGCTTAAATTAGAAGAAAAACAAGAGGAAGAATTGATTAGAAAGTTCCGGGAAATTATTGAATTAGAGAAAATAACACTCGTACACTATCACCAAACACCATCAGGGTATATAGCAGGGAAATCAGCAAAAAGCAAGGGAATTGCCACGGTATTTACTGCACATGGGACCTATTATCCAAAAGATGAGATTCGTAAAATTATTGAATTGTCGGACACGGTAATATGTGTCAGTCCACCCTTATGCGACTATGTAAAAGAATTTGGAGTGCACAGCCCATACTTGGTACCAAATGGGATAAGTTTAGAAGAATTTCCACAAGTTTCTCGATCTGAAGAGCACCGTAGCCAATTAAAAATTCCAAAGGATTCCTTTGTTGTTGTTTATGCAAGCAGAATTACATGGGCAAAGGCCAATGTATGTGCCACCTTTTTAAGGGCATGCAAGGATCTTAAATTATTTTCCGTTCCAAATCTTCATGTCATTATCGTTGGAGGTGGCGACAGGCTGAATGACATTCAAAATTTATCGAAAAATATAGAAAAAATGTGCAAAGATTCTTTTATTCATTTAGTTGGCGAACAGGAGAACATGCATGCTTATTATTCAATGGCTGATTGTGTCGTTGGCACAGGACGTGTTGCTCTTGAGGCGATGGCATCAGGTAAACCGGTTATTGCCGTTGGAAACCATGGATATTTTGGAATAGTGAATAAAGATACGATTGCAGAGGCATGGTCCCTCTATTTTGGCGATCACGGATCCATTTCTCCTTGTAGTCGCTATACGATAGGACATGCAATGAAAAAATTATATTTAGTTAAGGATCAACTCAAAAGTATAGGGGCAGAATCAAGAGACATCGTCAATGAAAGATTTAACATTCAGTCTTTAACAACGGAGATTTTTAAAATATATGATGAAACACTAAAGGGTGAGAATATAAATTGAAAAGGATATTATACATCGGTTGGATCGGTTTTAATAATTTAGGTGATGAGCTATTATGGAATATTTTTAGAGATACATGCGCAAAATATTCAGAACTTCAACATATCGAGCTTACACCATCATTCCCAGGTATTGATCTTAAAAACCTTGAAAAATATGATACGGTCGTATTAGGTGGTGGCTCCTTATTACTACCGGGCTATCTGCAAATTCTTCAAAATGCGATTCATTTAGGCAAAACGTCTATCGTATGGGGATCTGGTTTGGATTGGATTGCAGAAGATGATTTATGTTTACTTGTAAAAGGTGAATTAACATCATTAGAAAAAAACTTCAAACCAAAAGACATTGAAGTATTGGATGAAGTGATTGATAAGGCGTCGTTTATAGGGGTGAGAGGACCATTAACGAAAAAGGCAATTGAAATTATGCTTGGAAGTGAGAAAGCAAACAAAGTTCAAATAATTGGTGACCCTGGTTTTCTCTTAAAAGAACCAAATCATAAAAATCTATGTAATAAGGAAAAGGTAGTTGGCATTAATTGGGGGACAACGCTAAATCGTTTATATGGAGGCAATGAAAGTTACGTTGAAGATCAGCTTGTTGTTACAGCAAAGGAATTGATCAAGTTAGGGTATCAAATCATGATTTATGTAGTCTGGACAAATGATAAAGCACATTGTCAAAGACTATATGAAAAGATCAATGATCCAGAGAATGTTATCCTTGATCAAACTCTTTATAATGAACATCAATTGATGGAAAAATTATCAAACTGTACTGTAACGATAAATTTTAAACTTCATGCAAACTTTTTATCATTAACAGCTGGAGTTCCAGCGATTGCATTAGGATATCGATTTAAAGTATTTGATTACGCTGCATTACTTGGGTTTCAACACCTAGTCGTTTCAACAAGTTCTAAGCCCTTAGCCCAATATTTGTTAGAACGCGTAAAAATGGCAGAAATTAATGGACCATCGATACTAGAAAGATATCATTCTAATAAAAACGTTTATGAACCATTATTAGAATCCATTTTCTCAAATGGGTGATTTAGTCTTATTATAATCATCATTCACTGTAACAAGAGTGGGTGATGATTATTTGATTTCCCCTTAAATGTTGTAGGAAATATTGTAAGCTAGAATTATCAAAAATAAGCACATTTTTTCAAACGAATGCTTGGGAATATAGGAGATCTCAGTACCCCAACAACTGGGCCATGCTGACTGATCTTGTTTGTGCTGACAGCCTTTTTTAAAAAAGGTACCAGCCCTTGATTCGGGATCAAGATATTTAAAAGTCGAATATACATCTGATATAAGCACGTCCCCCATATGTTTATAGGGAGCTAGCTTACCGCGGATCTCTGCAATTCGACAAGTGCCTGTGGTTGACCCCAAATCTTATCATTACGATACACAGAATAACCCCTGCCAATATGGTCCATACCTTTCTGCCTTTTACCTTCATTACTTTGCCTCGTTATTTCTCGATTAAATTCTTTTATGTACCCTCATTTACAAGTGCCATGCATTTAGCAACTATATGTTAATAGCTTCGTGTTCCAAACATTTTTGGATCATCAATTTAAAAAATTAACCTATAATGGTCTATCCAGTTTTTCGAATGGATAGACCATTATAGGTTATGAACTGATTAGTATTAATGAAATCACAAACTTATTCTATCGTCAAGAACATTCGTTCGAAAAAATTCGGTATATTTTGGGAAGTGACACCCCTTTTATTAATACCATCAATTTGCCCAAGTATTCTGTTATAACCTTTTCTTCACAATCAAAATTATCTTATTTACTATAAATTTAATTTCATTTAAATTTATCATTATTCATTGCTCCTTTTCAAATTAATATCTT
>CALGSR010000195.1 GCA_937902115.1 uncultured Bacillus sp.
TAAAGACAAACGGGCGGCCGTTATGACGCGGCACTTCGCGTACCCGCGAAACGTTCTCTGAAATGCGGCGGATGGTGTGCCCATCCATGGGCACAATTTGCTAGGGTAAGACTCTGTAGAGAATAATCAATTATTCAATATGAGGAGAAGATTATATGAAATTGGAACCAATATCTATTACACATCTTAATCATAGATCGTACTACTTTAGAGGTAATTTAGTAGCTTCACAGGATGGTAGTATTTCGATTTTAGATGAAAATTTTAGTATTTTAAAGAATTTGCAATTAGAACCGGAAATTAAATGTGTATCCTTGGATTTATCGAGGAATAGATTTTGTGCTGTATATTCTAAACTAGGCAAATTATTTGTAGGTGACTTTAATGGGAAGTTAATATTTGACGGTGCAGGATGTCACGGAGTTGAAGAATGTTATTTTCAAGATAAAACAAATCTACTTTGGTGTATAAATAGAATTACCGCTGAGGAAGTTAAGTGTGCTATTTATGATACTATAAACTGGAATTTGGTTTCAGAGCTGGAGATTGATGATTTTTTTGTGGACAGTTCATTTTCATTTCATGAAGTTCCAAATAGCAATACTTTATCATTGTGGATGGCTGCCGGACAAGATGGTCAAAAAGTTTTTTGGTTAAATCTAAAAGAACAGAACATTGAGTACATTGAGTGCATTGAAGAGATAAGTATAGAAAACACTACTCCTCCAGCCTTTAATGATTTAGGTAATGAATTTTTAGTGACAGATGATGAAAAGTTGTACAGATATGAATATCCAAGCATTAACCTATTAGGCACATATGAATATCCAGAAAATACTTATATTGGGTATTCGCTTTGTTTTATTGAAAGCAATAAAGCAATTATTAATATTGGGGAAGGAAGAATATTCATAATAAATGTTGATACAATGCAGATTGAAGATGAAGTTATCATTAAAGGCCATGAACCGCAGGCTACAGAGGTTTATTATCCTAAATTAAAAGGAGATCTAGAGCTTTGTACTGATTTATCTTATTTTAAACGTTATGGAGACAAAATTGTCGTTGTTTATAGAAATAATGATGATAAAAGTACAGAAATATGGAAGGATAGTTTGTTGATATTCAATATTAAGCAGTTTGTTTAAGGTGGTGCTCTGGCTTCGCGGGCCGCCGCACATCAGAGAACAATGCATGGCAGTAAAGGTGCGGGTTAGAGGATCACGAAGTAAATTCTCTGGAGAAGGAGCATGAAGAATGCCGCACCACATTCCATCGTCGGGCAGACAAGCTGCCGCTTAACCCCGCGCTTCCATGTAACCGCTCGCAAGGTGATAATTGATTTTGTCGTAAAAGAACACGATTCTGTTGTTAAGCTCAAGTGTGGAATAAATCTCAAGGGGCGTAGAAAAAAGCTTCTCCCGCACAAGACGCACCCACAGCGATTTTCTGCTAAGCGCCGTGGCGGTAAGTACGTCGGGCAGCTTCATCCCCCGGCGCCGCAGGCTCCCGCCGAATCCGATAAACGAGTCCGCACCCTCGGTGGCGCCGCCGCGCTCAAGCCACTTGCGCACACCGCGCAGAATTTGCATATTCAGCCCCCGCAACTCCGTCACGAGCGCGTCTGTAAGCATCACCTTTTTCGCGACATCCCGCAGCCATTCGTCCGTGATACCGCGCATGTTCGTATCGACCATCTTCACCAGCACATTTGAGAGGAACGCGGCGTTGCCAGGTTCTCCCGCCATATCGCCCGGCGAATCGATGCCCGGGAAAAGTCGCCTGAACGAATCGAGCATAGCCCATGTGTCCCGGTAGATATCGATATAAATATCGATCGCTCTCCTGTTCGACGACCACGCAAGCGATGGAAGATGCATGATGGGAAAAAACGCTGCCTCCGCCGCGTCATCGCCGGGCCGCACGCTTCCGCCGGCAATCCGCGCCTCGTAGGTCACGATCGCAAGGCTGCCGTAGAAATAATTTTCCACCGTATCAACATCGATCAAACGAACGATCTCGCCGTTTACGCCCGCCTCCTCGCGCAGTTCGCGGAGCGCGGCATCGCGCATCTCTTCACCGCTTTCGGCAAAACCTATCGGGAGGCACCACATCTCTTTATACGGCTCGTGCTTTCGCTTCACGAGCAGCACCTCCCGTTTCCTGTTCATCACAATCGCGCTCGCCACCGGGAGTGGATTTTCGTAAAACACGGTATCGCAATGAGAACAGTAATCTCTCGGCCTGCCGTCAACGTTCCTCCGCTCGACCGGCGCACTACAGTAACTACAGTAAAGCTTTTTTTTCATATCGATCAGTGACGTATCCTGCGTAATTTCCCGCTTTTGCGGCAGATGAAGATTCCGTCGTTCTTGTTGAGAACAATCCTCCCCTGAGCCTGCGCGCGTTCACGAACGCGGGTGGCGATACACACCTCCATATCCGTTACCTTTTCGGGATGGCTGTCGAACACCTCTTTAAACATCAGCAGCCGCTTCTTCTCTATGTAACAGACGCAATCGTCAACGCTGTCGCGGTCGAACACCATCGAGTTGGCGTACGGTATGACCTCGATATCATCGAAAAAACGACCTAGCAGCGCTGTCCCGTTTTCGAGCGAAAACTCCATGAAGAGGCGCGAAAGCGCCGTTTTTCGCGGCGGCGTAAGTCCAATCGTTTTCATGCATGCGCGTATAAACGCAATCGCCTCCCTCAACGTGTTTTCGCTATGAGTAATGGCAAGCAGCACGCCACCGTTTCGCAGCACCCTGTAGATGTCGGAAACAATCTGCGGGAAAAAGTAGAGTGAATAGCAGCATATCACCAGGTCAACGCTTGCATCGTCCATAACGCCGACGATATCGGCGCCGCTCGCGATGAAATCACCGCCGCACCCGAGGGAGGCGATTGTCCGCATGTACTGCTCCCGACATGCCCCGACAATATCGACGCCGGTGATCTCCGTACGGGGATCGACTGCCCCCTTCAGCTTTTCAATGAAAAACCCGTAGCCGCAGCCAAGATCAAGTATGCTCCGCACGCCACCGCGATCAATATGCTCGATCGCCACCTCGCGTATGTCGCGCGCGTTGGTCGAATAGGTGCGGATAATGTCCCTCGTAACAATGCAATCCTGGATTCTGTTGTAGGTATGGGTTATATCCCGCGCCGAATACACGGCATTGTCCATACCGCCATCCTGTACGATATGATTACTATTATAGATAGTAGAAGTGAAGGAAAATGGCAAATCAGAGTGGGGATTTTTGGGGATAGATGATGCGTAAAGATATTATGAGCCCGCTATAAGCAAAATATTTCATTTTTAAAATACTACTTAAATTCCTTGACAAAAACAACGGAACGAATATTCCTTCCTTATTGAACGGTGATTTTAATACCCTGAGAAAAATTATATGAAAGCATTGTTCTTAAATGGCAGCGCGAGAGGAAATAAAGGCATCACGTCGAAGCTGATGCATGCACTTTCTGACGGCATGTTAAAAGGCGAGGCATCTACTTCAATAATTAATATCTCTGAACTGAGCATATCACCATGCAAAGCCTGTTTATACTGTATGCATAACAAGCCTGGCACATGCATTCAAAATGACGGAATGGGAATAATTTACAATGAATTGAAACAATCAGATATTATAGTATTCGGGACACCCATTTATCTTGATGGAATAACAGCCCAGCTTAAAGCGGTTATCGACAGAATGGTATGTTGCATGGAGCCATTTCTATTAAAAGATGATTCCGGATTCACAAGACATTCATTCTCATGGCGGATTCCAAAATATTTTTTTGTTGTTTCGACATGTGGCTTTCCTGAACCCGAAACATTCAGGCCGATGACTGAATATTTCCGGGCTCTGTCCAGAAACATGAATTCTGAAGTGGTGGCGGAATTCTGCATTCCTGGATCGATTGCAATTCAAGTTATGCCAGAGTTGTTAGATCAGAAGCTCAAGCTTCTTGAATCTGCGGGTTATAATTACGGGACACACAACGATATTGATGATGAGCTGATAGAAAAAATCAACTATCCGCTATTCACGAAAGATGAATATTTCAAACTTGCTAAATCATATGAAAACTGGTGCAGAAAGAAAAGGAGATTATAAACGCTATTCAGGCATTGAATGAATCTGATGACGTCCGGGTCATAATCATCATGAGCAAAGCTGATGGTTTCTGCTCGGGTCTATACCTCATGGATTTCATGTCGCTTGGCCTAATCGGGGGCATGGCAAAGGATACCTACTTCTTCCATGATAAGGCACGGCCTCTTTTTGATTGCCGCAACGTAATGGAAGAATGCCTAAAGCCGATCATAGCGGCTGTACATGGAGTATGTATCGGGGGCGGTCTCGATATCATTTCCGCCTGCGATATTCGTCTTTGTACTGAAGACACCACCTTCGCTCTGCGAGAGGCTGCACTGGGATTCATAGCGGACATGGGCGTTCTTCAGCGGCTTCCCCATATTATCGGCCAGGGCTACACGCGGGAAATGGCCTACACGGCCCGGAATTTCTCTGCACACGAGGTAGATAGGATGGGCTTCATGAACAACATCTATCCGGACAAGGAAACCCTCTTTGCAGAGGCCAAAAAACTGGCAGGACGTGACCGCCGTAAACCCACCGATGGCGGTCATGGCAACGAAAGAAGTTATCAATTACAGCCGGACAGCTTCTATCTCCGATGGGATGTTCAAAGCTATCGAGAAAAACTCGTTATTCATGACCTCGAAGGACCACCTGGCGGCCGTAATGGCTTTTGCTGAAAAACGTAAAAAGTTAGCGGCCCGCATCGCCAATAATTTTCGCACATAAGGAAATGACAATGATTACATCATTAAAAGAAATTTCCAAGCTGGCCCGGAAAAAGGGGCCCAAGAAGCTTGCTGTTCTGGCGCCCGAAGACGAGGAGTTTATGAGAGCGGTCAAGATCAGCTGTGATATGGGATACATCGAACCCATCCTAATTGGAGATATAAAAAAGATGGAAGATGTCGCAGAAAAGGTGGAATTCAAAATTGATACGTACCAAAAAATTCCACAGGTAGGACAGCAAGCCATCTCCGATTTGGGCATCAGCATGGTCTTTTCCGGCGAGTTGCCCATTGCCAGCAAAGGACAAATTCCGACATCCTACATCTACAGATCGATCATACGTGAGGAAGCGAAGGCCGGTTCCGGCATGACCGTGAGCGTGATTTCGTTCTGGGAAATTCCGGGTATTGACCACCTCGTGGCTTTCACTGACACAGGCGTAAACATCAAACCCAACGCCAGTGTAAAAGAGGAAATCATCAAGAATGCAGTTTTTGTATTTCATCTTATGGGATATACCAGGCCAAGGATCGCCGTTCTCTCCGGCCAAAGGGGGATTGGGGGCACGCTTGATTCATATAAAGATTACGAGATACTGAAAAAATCAGCTGATGCAGGAGTCTTCGGGAAGTGCGAACTCGTTTCCGAAACATCATTAATGGAATTATTTCATGGAGAAAAGAGCAACGCAGGCGGCAGGGGGGATAGGATTCCGCACATTCTACTCGTCCCCTGTCTTGATACCGGCAATATCCTCTGTAAACTCGATTTTTTTCTCGATGTGACCCGCAGCTCACTGGTTGCCACATCGAGGGGGCCAGTCTGTATCCCCTCCAGATCGGACTTCAGCGATAATATTGTCCAGCAATTAGCCATGTGCGTCGTTCTTGCTGATGAGATGGGAAAAGAGGAGCATTAAAATGTTGAATTCATTACATGACATTGTCTATACGGCTAAACAGAAAGGTGTTAAAAAGCTTGTTGTCCCATGTCCTGGAGAAAATGATTTGTCCCTTCTTGCAGAAGCTTCAGTTTCAGGATTAATTGTTCCCTACTTTGTCGGTGATGAAGTGACTATAAAAAAAATGATTAACGGGTCACAACTTGCGGCATGTGAATATTTGATTGAAGAGACAGATGATACGAATCAGGCCCTAAATAAAGCATTAGAAATTCTTCAAAACAACGCTGTGGACATTCTCATGCAAGGGAGCCTATCGGCCCAGACGATAGTATCAGCAATTAATGACAAACATAAAGGGATGGTTCCAAAGGGGAGCCTCCTGAGTTTTGTCTCAGTATTTCCCCTGTTGAAAAAGGAAAAGCTGATCCTCGTCACGGATACATTCATCAATAACCATCCGTCCATTGCCGAAAAACAACTGATCCTTTCAAATGCCCTGAAGCTTGCCCGCATCCTTGGAATAGAGACTCCAAAGGTAGCCGTACTATCGGCCATCGAGCAAGTAAATCCAGGGATCCCCTCCACGCTGAGCGCCGCTGCCCTTTCCAAGATGTCGGAACGTCACCAGTTTGGAGATGCCATTGTGGAAGGACCACTTGATTTCGATTGCGCTCTCAGCCAGATTGCCGCTGAACGCAAGGGAGTAAAAAGCGTTGTGACAGGGAATGTTGATATTTACATCGTTCCCGAAATAGATACGGGTTATCTTATGGCCGAGGCGCTAATATTTTTTGGCTCCATGAAAATGGCGGGTGTGGTTATGGGAACGAAAAAACCTGTAATTCTTAATCTTCCTTTTATATCTCAAGAAGAACGCCTCATTCAAATTGCTTTGGCGTGCCTGTTGCACGAGAAAGGTAGATGATTTGACCCCTTTTCCCTCTTTGCAGGAACAACTTCCCTTGCGGGAACAGGATGTCGTTAATTTTCTGACGGAAAATAAATTAATATGAAAGCGATGACCATGAATAAAAGACAACAAATTCAAGATACTGCTTTAAAACTTTTTGTAAAAAATGGCTACATCAATACCCCAGCTCGGGATATTATTGATGGATCTGGCCATGGAACAAGTACCTTTTATAGGCATTTCAAAAACAAGGAAGATGTTTTAAGGTCCCTTCTCGAAGAGTTTCTGAATGAAATAATTTTATCAATTGAAAATTATTATGAATCAGAAATAGATCTTAAAAAGCGATTTTTTGGAACAAAAAAAGTCGTAATCGAAGTATTTATAAAAAATAGAGGATTATCTGACCTCTATGTCAAATCAGTCGGATTGGGAGACGATATAGAAAAGTGTATTAAGGAGTTTGATGATAAATTTATTGAATCATCAATAAAAAACATTTCATTTGGTATTAAAAGCGGTATTTTTCACGATTTACAGCCTGCGCCGATTGCTCATGCTATTTTAGGAATAATTAAATACGCAGTTTATAAATGGATCGTTCTTGATGAAATAACAGAAGATCAATTACTAAATATGGTATTATCATTTCACAAATCTTTGGGCATTGGATTATTCAAAGATTAACAAAGATTAACAAAGATTAATAAGAGATGATCCGAATTTCTAGATATCATGAAATTCATTAGAAATTAAAACCAGCAATGATTAAATCTGAAAGGATATTTCATTCCAGGCACAAAAAAAGAGCCCTAATGAATTTGCGGTTCTTACTCCCGAAGGGTCACGTCCAATCCCATGCACAAAGAGCTCTAACGCCAATGAAGCCAGTTTGCCGGTTCGTCATCAATTCCTCAAACCTCGACAGCCCCGTTTTTTGATTGATCTCCGAACTCGTGATGATAGACTGCGGTGAAAGCATCGTACTCCCTCCTTCGTTGTGGTTTGCCGATTACAACTCTGGTAGGTTTACGATGCTTTTTCTACATCATTTTTACACACTCAACTGGACGTGACCACATTTTCACCTCCGCTGCGCTACGGTGAAAACGTCGCATACGCCGGGAACGATCTCCGCCATTGCCTTAAAATTTGGGCCAATGACCAATAGCGGCTTCCATGGCCGCTCTGAAAAGATATATGTAGGTGATTCGATGATGGAATTTAAAGAAATGACTATGAATGATGTTACAGAAGTTGCAAAGCTTTATAATGAATTGGCCTACTTTATTAAAAATGAGACAAAAGACGAATACTTTAATTTTGATACATTGTCGGAAACTGAATTAGAAAAAAAATTGAAGGAATCGATAGGGAAACCGGCATTAATTACTTTTGTGGCAAAAGATGATGGTAATGTAATTGCTTTTATTTCAGGTGAAGTTAGAGAAAACTTTTTACCAATATCAAAAGTTAAAGAGGTCGGCTATGTCAGTGGTGCTTATGTTCTACCGGAATATCGTAAACAAGGAATAATTAAAAAATTACACTCTTTCCGGATTATTGGGAAACCTTATCCATCAAAAAGTGATTTAATTTCT
>CALGSR010000196.1 GCA_937902115.1 uncultured Bacillus sp.
TCATTATCATTCGGTTATTCATAGCTCCCCCTTAAAGCTTTTATCTTTATTCCTTTTATCATATCCATTCTCCAAAAAAAATTCCTGAAGGATTCATTCCCCCAGGAAATCAACAAGCATCTGATTATTGCGTAATAATGACAGGTCCTTCTTTTGTGACAATCACGGTATGTTCAATTTGAGCAACAAAGCTTTTATCCTCTGTTGCATATGTCCAACCATCATCTTTTTGGTAAACTTCTTGCGCACCAGTTGAAATAAATGGTTCAAAAGCAATAACCATGCCATCACGAAGTAATTCTTTATCCCATGAATCATAATAATTCAAAATATGATCCGGTTCTTCATGAAGTGCCCGACCGACTCCATGACCTGTTAAATTCATGATTACCGTAAATCCATTTTGTCTTGCTGTTTGATAAACCACTTTCCCAATCGCATTCTTCTTGCCGCCAACCTTGAATTTTGTTAAACCTGCTTCAAATGCTTTTTTCGCCGTTTCACACAGCTTTGTTAAAATCGGATCCCCTTCACCGACCACAAAAGAGATACCTGTATCAGCAAAATAGCCGCCTTTTGAACCGGAAACATCAATATTAACTAGATCGCCTTCTTGAATCACTCGTTTCCCCGGAATCCCGTGCGCTACCTCATCATTGACACTAATACATGTAAATCCAGGAAAATTATATTCACCTTTGGGACCTGAAATGGCACCATATTTTTCAAATAGTTCCCCCGCAAAATCATCCAGTTCTTTTGTGGTAATGCCGGGCTGTGTTTTTTTTACCATTTCATCACGAATGGTTCCCATGATTTTACCTGCTTCTTTAAGGCCTTGAAAATCCTCTTCCGTTTTTGCTATCATATTTCATTCCTTCTTTCTAAAATAAAGCTTAATACAAACTGATGCATTTTATCATATTACCATAAAATAAAGGATTCATCCCTATGCAATACTCCTTCCAATAAAAACGATTATTACCACCCATACTTTTACCTCCTGCGTAAGAGACTAAGATCGTAATACAGCATGATTCAAAGGAGGTAATTGAATTGATAAAGAAAAAATTAGGAGTGTTTATCGCGCCGGCATTGGTATTGGGGCTAGCTGCCTGCAATAACGACACAGATACTGCATTTGATAATAGAAATGGAAATCGGATAAATCCGACAACAAATGTTGACAACGATTTATATCGGGTAAATAATCGCTACCCATTTGACCATCAGGGACCGCTCGCCGAGGATTATAACAATAATGATAATAACCGAAATGGACGAAATCTCCATGAAGGCCGATTGAACAGAAATGGTCAAAATAATGGTAATGATAATCGTGCCCGCCTGATGCGCAACACGAATAATAATGGTGGAGAAAATGTCAACGACAGAAATAACAGGTATCCATTTGACCATCAGGGGCCGCTGACTGAGGATTACAATAATAATCGGAATGACCTAAATGACCGTAACAACGGAGATAGAACAACTCTTCGTAATCGGGTGCAAAATAATATGAATGTGACAAATCGAGGAAACAATAACTTCAACCCGAATATTTCCAATTACCAAACAGATAAAAATAGTACCAATTATCCGCATACAAAAGCGGTTTTAATTCAAGAAGCAAAATATCAATTTGTACCGATAAATCCAAATCTGGATTCCCAGGAACAGGAAAGACTGCGTCAAGCTAACGAACTTGCTCAATCTCCTGAGTTACAGGAGCAGTTGAGAAAGCGGGCACAGGATTTATTACGTGGACAGCAGGCGCGCGGACAACAGCCACAAGCCCAGGCACCACAGCAACCGGCACAAGTACCGCAGCAACAGCCGCAAACTCAAAAACAGCCGACACCACAAGCCCAGCAGCCAGCTAAGACTCCTGCAAATGTCAGTCAAGCTGTGCAACAGGTCATTGATTTAACAAATCAGCAACGCAAGCAAAATGGCCTTCCGCCACTGCAGGCTGATACAAAACTAAATGGCGTCGCACAAAAGAAATCAGAGGATATGCGACAAAAAGGATATTTCTCGCATACAAGCCCGACATACGGTTCTCCATTTGATATGATGCGTGATTTTGGTGTAACCTATCGCTCCGCGGCGGAAAATATCGCTCAAGGACAAAGAACACCGCAGGAAGTTGTACAAGCTTGGATGAACAGTCAA
Source organism: uncultured Bacillus sp. (assembly GCA_937902115.1). Taxonomy (GTDB): domain Bacteria; phylum Bacillota; class Bacilli; order Bacillales; family Cytobacillaceae; genus Bacillus_BD. The sequence continues at coordinate 2,176 of CALGSR010000196.1, forward strand.
GGACATAAAGAAAATATTTTAGGTAACTACACTCATATTGGTGTTGGATACGATCCGGCTGCACACCATTGGACACAGATGTTTATCAGGAAATAAAAACATGCAATAAAGACTGACTTCTTATTTAGGAGTCAGTCCCTTTTGCATGTTTATTTTTAGAGTGCCTTTTTCGCTCCCTTTTTATTTTTATCTTCATAGCCAAATAATAAAGTAAGAACGAGCGCAGCCACTAATGCTGTGGTAATACCAATTACATAGAGCCCCATCGGTGAAAAGGCTGGGATAGACAGGAAACTTGGAAGAACAAAAGTAGTCATTTTTAATCCAAGCATCCCATTTATTCCTCCTCCTACTGCCCCTGCAAGGGCTACAATAATCATTGCCTTTTTACTACGAATCAGAATTCCGTAAGTAATAATCTCCGTTGTGCCTGCCAATGCTCCCGGCAAAATTCCCGATCCTGCAACTGCTTTTAAATCCTTATCTTTTGTTTTTAAAAATACACCTAAGGCCATTCCAATTTGAGCAAAGGGGGCTGCTGCTGCCATCGGAATAATCGTGTCTCCACCACCAATTCCCAAATTGGCAATAGCAAGCGGAATAACCGCCCAATGCAGACCAAGAATCGTAAGGAATGTCCAACCTGCGCCTAAAACCGCTCCAGTAATCATCCCGCTTTTTGCACTTAAAAATTCAATCCCTGCGCCAATTCCCTCTCCGACATATGTTCCAAAAGGTCCAAAAAGAAGGACAGTTAACGGCACAATGATCATCAATGAGATAAGCGGATTAATGAACATTTGCAGATCTTTGTAGATCACCTTTTTCAACTGTTTATCTAACAGTGCATAAATGGAAACCGCAATCAAAATCGGAAAAACAGTTGAGGAATAACTCATTAAAACAACTGGAATTCCAAGAAATTCAACATTTGTTGCGCCGCTTGTAACCAGATCAGTATAATTCGGTTCCAAAAGTGCTGCCCCGATCGTTCCTCCCACATATGGATTCGCCCCGAGCTTAATTGCTAAGGTTATCCCAAGAAAAACAGGAAAAAAATAAAAAATCGCATGACCTGCCGCAGACAAAATGGTGTATGTACCACTATCTTTAGATAACCATCCCAGCATAGTTAATACGGCTAATAACGCGGATAATAGTCCAGAACCCGCTAAAACACCCAGTATTGGAGCAAAACTTCCTGAGATAACCCCAAGAATCTTAGAAAGAATTGAATCCTGTTGATCCTCCATATCTTTCGTATCCTTATTTCCTTTTATGGATGCTTCCATTGAAAAATTCTCCTTTACTTACATTTTTAAAAACAATCCCGCTGCTTATACTTCTATGACCAATAAGAAAACCTTTACTTTATTATTTTCAAAAACAACGCATACAAACTCAATCACCATAATATTAGAAAACCAATACTTTTGTCCATTGATTATTTTTTACTATAAGACCTTTGCAACTCCTTCCAATGCTATTATGTCCCGCATATAGGCATTCACATATTTTTTTCTTTTTCATACGATAATCTAGGCTTATCATTATGAATTTTTATCGTATAGAAGTTTAAGGGGGAGTTTTCATGAAAAAATGGTGTAAATCTGCCTTTATGCTGCTGATTGCTTTGTTTATCGTTATTCTTACGGCATGTGGGAGCGGTACAACAGATCCTGCTAAAAAAATCAAAGTAGCTGAAGTAACCCGTTCCATTTTCTATGCCCCGCTGTATGTCGCGATAGAAAAAGGATTTTTCGCAGAAGAAGGTCTCGACATTCAGTTAACGACTACATGGGGTGGAGATAAGACGATGACAACTCTTGTCTCAGGAGGAGCAGATATTGCGCTTGTCGGCTCTGAAACCTCCATCTATGTATCGGCTCAAGGCTCAACTGACCCGGTCATTAATTTTGCCCAATTAACACAAACGGACGGGACATTCCTCGTTTCCCGTGATAAAATTGAAAACTTCACATGGGATATGCTCAAAGAAACCGACTTCTTAGGACAAAGAAAAGGCGGAATGCCGCAAATGGTTGGGGAGTATGTACTGAAAAGCCACGGCATTAATCCGCATAATGATCTCAATTTAATTCAAAACATCGATTTCGCGAACATTGCGAATGCCTTTATTTCAGGGACAGGTAATTTTGTGCAATTGTTTGAACCGCAGGCAAGCATGTTTGAAAAAGAAGGCAGAGGATTTGTTGTTGCCTCCTTCGGTACGGAATCAGGTCATGTACCATATACTACTTTTATGGCAAAGGAAAGCTTTCTTGAAGAAAATAAAGAATTGGCAGAGAAATTCACCCGTGCCATTTATAAAGCTCAAACATGGGTCGAGGAAAATAGCGCTGCAGATACAGCAAAACTAATCCAAAAATACTTTGAAGATACTGATCTGGAAATCATCGAGTCCTCTATCGAGCGTTATAAAAAGCAAGGATCCTATGCGTTAAACCCAATCCTTGACGAAGAGGAATGGAATAATCTACAAAACATCATGGACGAAGCCGGGGAACTGCCAAAACGAATGGAGTATTCTGATCTTGTGAACACAGAAATAGCAGAGAATGTAATGAAATAATGATAATAGCGGGGCCTAGCCCTGCTTACACATATCAGCTAATGGTTGAGACACACAGGGTCAGCCTCTCTTAACCTTGAAGGAGGGATCATAATGGATTTCTTAAGAATTGAGAATGTTCATCACACTTATTTTACGAAAAAATCAGCAGTTTCAGCCTTGTCTGATATTTCCCTAGAGGTTGAGGCAGGGGAATTTATCTCGCTGTTAGGCCCAAGCGGATGCGGCAAAACTACCCTGCTATCCATTATTGCCGGCCTGCTGCGGCAAACAGAAGGAAACATTACATTAGAGGGTAAACCAATCGCTGCGGCCGAAAATGATATTGGCTATATGTTACAGCAGGATTATTTATTTCCATGGAAAACAATTGAACAAAATATTCTTCTCGGTCTTAAGTTAAGTCAGCGGCTGAATGAAGATACGAAAAAGTACAGCTTAAATTTATTAAAAAAAATGGGATTACAAAATGTCGAGCACCAATTTCCGAAACAGTTATCAGGTGGGATGCGGCAAAGAGCTGCTCTCGTACGGACACTTTCAACTGAGCCAAAGCTCTTAATGCTTGACGAGCCTTTTTCTGCACTTGACTATCAAACAAAACTTAACTTAGAAGACCTCGTCTTTGCCACTTTAAAATCCTTTAAGAAAACAGCAATTCTCGTTACACATGATATCGGGGAAGCCATCGCCATGAGTGATCGGATTTTCCTTTTATCTGCCCGCCCAGGCCGGATTTATCGAACCTTTCTTATTCCGGAAGAACTAAGAAAGCTTTCACCTTTCCAAGCCCGTAACCATGATGGTTTCCAAAACCTGTTTCAAATGATTTGGAAGGAGTTGCAATCACTTGAGACCACTTCCTAATACGGCATCACTTCATCGGCAGTATCTTGCCGCGTTGAAGAAAGAAAAACACTGGGTCCGTTTTTATCAGCTTATCATCTTTATTGTCTTTTTCAGCAGTTGGGAACTATCCAGCCAAAAGCAATGGATCGATCCGCTTATCTTTAGTTCGCCATCCAAAATTATGAACTTATTTTGGCTAAAAATTCAAGATGGTTCACTTATGGTCAATTTAAGTATAACTTTATCTGAGACCGTTTTAGGCTTTCTGTTAGGGACCTTGCTCGGTACATTATTAGCAGCTCTCTTGTGGTGGTCGCCACTCCTTTCTAAAGTACTGGATCCTTATTTAGTCATTTTAAATGCCATGCCGAAGATTGCTTTAGGACCGATCTTGATTGTTGCTCTCGGACCGAATTTCACATCGATAATGGCAATGGGAGCCATGATCTCAATTATTATCACGACGATTGTTGTATACACTTCATTTCGTGAAGTAGACCCCAACTATTTAAAGGTGCTGCAGACTTTCGGAGCTACCCGGCTGCAATCCTTTAAAGAAGCAATCCTGCCAGCCTCCTTCCCTGTTATCATTTCCACTTTAAAGGTAAATGTCGGTCTCTCCTGGGTTGGGGTTATTGTTGGCGAGTTTTTAGTTTCCTCAAAGGGACTCGGTTATATGATTATTTATGGATTTCAAGTATTTAATTTCACGCTCGTCTTTCTTTCCCTGCTTGTCATCGCCATATTTGCGACGATTATGTATCAACTTGTTGAATACTTAGAGAGAAAACTGATTAAAAACGGTAACTGAAATGAGTTGCCGTTTTCTTCATGGGCAAGTCTCCATGATCTGTTTAACTGCTTTTTCAACCACTTGATCTTTCATAATAAAGCTAAACTGATCCTGCCAGCGCATCGTCAAAATATCCCCGCCAATTAAAACGGGCCCATCTGTTTCATAATAATCACTTTTCACCCGCATCTCTTCAATCTCAGCAAAGAAAATCGCTTTAACAAAGGATCTCACTTCGTTTGTCACTTCATATTCACCAAGATACTGCAAGGTTTTGACTACAGCGCCTGTTTCCTCCCTTACTTCTCTTAATGCTGCCTCCTCAAGCGTTTCGTTTTCCTCCCTTTTCCCGCCCGGAAATTCCCAGCCCCGTACCTTATGCTTGGTTAATAGCCATTGTTGATAGAAGCGGCATATAACCAATACATGCTCTGCTTCCTTGGAAAAAGAATTCCTTGTATTAGAAATCTTTACCTTGGCTCCATTTTTATCCTCAAACATTTCCACTTTTTCCACCTCTATCTATTAGCACATCTTTACTATTTATTATAGGTGGAATTGGGTCGTTAGCAATCAAAGTTTTGGATACTTATCGTAAAATCCCCATTTCATCAATAAATTTTTTTGCTTCGTTATCGCTAAGTTTATAAACCATACCATATATATTCTTCAGCGCCTCATCATAGGTATCATTTTCCTGATCATAATGATATTCTTTAAATGGAATATGTGCCCGAATAAAATCGGTCGGTTCATTCGCATCAATGATATCAAACTGTTCGCGAAGTTTTTTTATTTCGTCATCCGTCGCTTCAATTTTAAAGTTCCAAGGGGAGTCTATTGCACTTTGTGTAATTTCACCACTGCCAATTTCAATATAATACGTTTTCTTTTGTGCCATTCCTCTTCGCTCCTCATCTGCTTTTCCTTATCGTCCCCCATTCCTCCTTAAAACTATGTGAACTTTTTAAAAAAATAATCACGTTTTTTTCATATTTAAAGGGACAAATTAAATATAATGTAAAAATAGCTAAGTCATTATATACTAAAGGTGGAGGTGTAGAATAATGAAACTTGTAGATGAGCTTTATGAGATGTATCGAGACAAGTTGACTGGGGATGAAGAGGATATCGATATGTTAGCGTTTGCTTTCCTTGAGGAAATGGAGCGCGAAGATTTATTACATCTTATTTCTGAAATGGACGAACAAGAATTATACAATTTGATGGGTTTATATTTAATCGAAAGTCTTAAAGTAAAATTTGCACAAGAGGATTATGGACAGCAGAGCCATCAATTTCCCAATCACCGCACCCTTCATTAATATTAATCTGGATACATAATATATCAGCGCACTTTTTTAACTGCCTCACCCATTGTGATGCAGTTTTTATTTTTTCCAAATGTTTTGCCGTGTCGAGGATAATAAACTTGGGAATAATATTTGTTCCGATGGCTGTTATCGATAGCTTTTAAAGGGAAAGAAATCCAATCCATGCTAAAATAGATGTATGCATAAAGAATATAAAGAAAAGGAGGGATTTGCGTTTGATTAATACGATTATTATCCTGGCTGTTGTCATTATTATCGTTGTGTTACTTCTAAGTGTTATCACAACAAAAAAAGCATATCAATATAAGCATACGATTGATCCGATAGAGGGAAACCAACATTTAACAAGCCATAAGACGGATGAAGAAAATACCTATCAAAATAAAGAAAGCTAGAGAAAGGTTTTTGAAATGATGGATCTTTATACAATCATTGTTAGTTTAATCTTATTGTTAAACATCATCTTTGCTATCGTTATTATCTTTTTAGAAAATAAAGATCCGGGTTCAACATGGGCTTGGTTAATGGTTCTTACCTTTATTCCTATTCTTGGCTTTATTTTATATCTGCTTTTAGGTCAAAATCTGTATCGACAGCGCCTGTTTCTCTGGGAGGATCGAAAAAAAATCGGCATTTCGCAAATCATATCCGAACAGTCAATTAGTTTTCGAACGGGGAACTTACCCTATTCCGATGAAATCATTGATGCCAATAAGGGGCTCATTTATATGCTCCTTGACAATAATGATGCGATTTTAACTACGGATAACAGCGTGGAAATTTTTACGGATGGCAAAGACAAATTCAATTCTTTATTTAAAGACATCCGTAGTGCCGAAGAGTTTATTCATCTGCAATATTATATTTTAAAAAATGATGAGTTAGGAACGAAATTAATTGATTTATTGACGCACAAAGCAAAACAAGGAGTAAAGGTTCGCATCCTGTACGATGACCTCGGTTCGAAATCATTAAAGAAAAGAGCATTAAGAAAACTAAAAGATGCCGGTGCTGAAATTGAAGCCTTCTTTCCTTCCAAGTTTCCCTTAATCAATTTCCGGATCAATTTTCGTAATCATCGAAAACTTGTCATCATAGATGGAAAAATTGGTTATTTAGGCGGCTTTAATGTGGGGGATGAATATCTCGGCTTAAAGGAAAAATTCGGTTACTGGCGGGATACCCATCTGCGGATTACAGGAAGTGCCGTCTACGCCATTCAAACTCGTTTTATTCTGGATTGGAATCAAGCTTCCCACCGCTATGATATTTCCTACTCACCGCACCTTTTTCCACCGGTTGAAGAAAAGGGAAATATTGATATGCAAATCGTCTCCAGCGGACCGGATTCAGAACTGGAACAAATTAAATACGGCTTCATTAAATTAATTACATCGGCTAAAAAATCAATCTGGATTCAGACGCCCTATTTTGTTCCGGATGTCAGTATGATGGATGCTTTAAAAATTGCGGCACTTACCGGAAAAGACGTGCGCATTATGATTCCCAATAAACCGGACCACCCCTTCATTTATTGGGCAACAATGTCGCATATAGGAGAAATATTAAAGGCTGGCGCAAAGGTATATATTTATAATAATGGTTTTATCAATGCCAAAACACTCATCGTGGATGGAAAACTCTCTTCTGTCGGCACTGCAAATATTGATGTCCGAAGTTTTAAACTAAATTTTGAGGTCAATGCATTTATCTATGATGAGGGAATTGCTCAAGAACTGACGGAAAGTTATGCTAAAGATTTAGAAGTATCGAAGGTTCTGACCATTGACGATTATAATAAACGTCCCATTTATATCCGCTTTAAAGAATCCATTTCGCGTCTTTTATCTCCTATCCTTTAGCCAATTTCCACTCAAGTCAGCTATTTAAACAAAAAAATCGGCCCCCTCAGAGCCGATTTTTTCTTCCTACTAAATGAGCCTCTTATGCCATTACTTGCTTCAGCTCGTCCTTGCTAAATTTAAGCCAATAACGAATGAGTTGTTTTGCTCCTTCAAGCGTATGCAGCTTAGCCTGACCGCACTGTAATTCTGTAGCTGCCGGTACTTCAGTTGCCTCTAAACAAACCTTCATCGTTGCTTCCAGCAAGTCAATCACTTCATCAACAGTCGGTTCACCGCTGACGACTAAATAAAAACCTGTCTGGCAGCCCATAGGCGAAATATCGATAATATCAAAATCGGATTTTTCAGCACATCCTCTAATATTGTACGCTAGCAAATGCTCCAGTGAATGGATCGCATCCGGCTCCATATTCTCTTTATTCGGCTGAGAAAAACGAATATCAAATTTATTAATCACACCATCTGTTCCAACCGTATGAACACCACAATGTCTCACATACGGGGCTTTAACGGCATTATGATCTAAATCAAAGCTTTCTACTGAAGGCATCTTATCACTCCTAAATTTTATTAATCATCAACTATTTCTATTCACCATCATTCAATCATATACCCATGGATATCGACTCAGCTGCACGCTAAATTTGATTATATCGCAAAAGCAAAATACTTTCATCTATATGCACTGCTTTTATTTTAGACGAAATGTAAATTATATGTTATTTTAAGGCTGTATGGATGGGAATGAATGGAGATAAAATCTTCACAACAATCATTAAATTTGTTTGTAAAGAAGGCTAAAAAATGTTAAAAATCATTCTGCTCGGCTTTATTAAATTTTATCAGACCGTTATCTCTCCTTTAAAGCCTCCTACCTGCCGCTTTTACCCGACATGCTCCCATTACGGGATGGAATCAGTAAAACGTTTCGGTGCTTTAAAAGGAGGTTTTCTTACAGTAAAGAGAATACTCAAATGTCATCCTTTCCACCCCGGAGGGATTGATAAGGTTCCTGAAACTTGGCCAGGCATTAAACGCAAGTCTGATAAATAGAAATAAAACAGGTGCTGTATTCGATGTACAGCACCTGTTTTGCTCAATCATTCTTATTTTTCATATCCATTAACAACTACATCTAATTTTCCTGTTTCCGGATTTATCACAAGACCGTGTACAGGAACATTTTCCGGTAATAGCGGATGATTTTTAATAATACTTACACTATTAGCGACACTATCTTCTACCTTACTAAAGCCTCTGAGCCATTTCTTTACATCGATACCAGAGTACTCTAATGTATCAAGCATTTCATCTTGCACTCCGCGTTCCTTCATGCACTTAATCATATCTTCTGCCTTTAAGCCGCCCATCCCGCAGTCATGGTGACCAATCACTAGGACTTCATCGGCATTTAACTGATAAACAGCCACTAATATACTTCGCATGACACTTCCAAATGGATGATTAATGACAGCACCGGCATTTTTAATCAGCTTAATATCGCCATTTCTAACATTTAGTGCACGAGGCAGCAATTCAAGCAGCCGGGTATCCATACAGGTTAAGATGACCATTCTCTTATTCGGAAGTTTACTTGTCGTAAACTCCTCATACTTTTTTTCTGCGACGAATTGTTCATTGAATGTAAGTATTTCTTCTAATGCTTTCATGTGATCACCTTTCGTTAAAAAATTCACTAATAATAGAATACATAATTCTACAAAATTTTTACACCTTTTAGTCTTGCTTTTTCTATATATTTTTTGTACTATTACAAAAGGTAATCGTAATGATTACGAATTATACAGTTCTATTCAATTATAATGAATTTGCTTTTCGGGATGAGAGGGGTATGTAATGAAGAAACTACTTTTATTTTTCAGCTTTCTTCTAACTGTCAGCTTATTTTTAAGCGGCTGTGGGGAAAAAGATAATCAAAACACGGTAACAGGAGAAACACTTACTATCTATACAACAGTCTATCCACTGCAATTTTTTACAGAACAAATTGGCGGAGATGCCGTAAAAGTGGAGACGATTTATCCTCCGGGAGCTGATGAACACACATTTGATCCTTCGCAAAAGGATATGATTAAACTGGCGGATGCCAATCTCTTTATTTATATCGGCCTTGGCCTAGAAGGGTTTGTCGATAAAACTAAAAAATCCATGAAAGAGGAAGATGTTACCTTCCTCGCAGCCGGGGAACATATTAAATTTGAAGAAAATCCAGCAGACACTAAGCATGCCGCTGAGGAACAAGCTCATGATGAACATGAGACGGAAGCGGGACACGATGAGGAAGATGCTCATGGCCATGCACATGGAGACATTGATCCTCATGTATGGCTCGATCCAGTCTATTCCATTCAAATAGCTGAAGTCATTAAAGATGAATTAATTAAACAAATGCCAGAAAAAGAAGATCAATTTATTAAAAACTATAATACATTGAAACTGAAGCTTTCCCAAATTGATGATAAATTTATCAATATTAGCAAGGATGCGAAGGATAAAAAAATTCTCGTTTCACACGCTGCCTTTGGCTACTGGGAAAAGAGATACGGTATTGAGCAAATCAGTATCGCTGGCCTTTCAACCTCAAGTGAACCTTCGCAAAAGGATTTGGCAAAAGTAGTCGATACCGCAAAGGAACACAATTTAAAGTACATCTTTTTTGAACAGAATGTCAGCTCCAAGCTGACAGAAATTGTACAAAAGGAAATTGGCGCTCAAAGCTTAATCCTGCATAACTTATCAACTCTAACCGATGAAGACTTAAAAAACAATGAAGATTACTATTCACTGATGCAGCATAATATTGATGCACTGAAAAAGGCCTTAATAAAATAACAAAATCAGAGCTTCCTTTTACTGGAGGCTCTGATTTTGTTTCATGCTATTAGTAATTAACTTTTAATAGTGTCCGTAATTCCCTGCGTAAAATTTTCTTTGACGCATTTCTTGGAATTTCATCAATAAAATAAAAATGCTTAGGTATTTTATATTTAGCCAATTTTTCTTTGCAGAATTGAAGCAGTTCATCACTAGTAACAGGTGCCTTCTTCACGATAAATGCAGCAGGAACCCGTCCCCATTTATCATCTTCTCTGCCAATGACACCGGCATCCATAACAGCAGGATGGGAAGTAAGTACGCCCTCTATTTCAGCAGGATAAATATTTTCACCGCCAGAAATAATTAAATCTGATCTCCGGTCGAGCACAAATAAAAATCCCTCTTCATCCAGATAGCCGATATCCCCCGTATGGAGCCATCCGTCTTGGATATCTTTCCTTGAGGCATCATTCCTGTTTAAATAACCTGACGTTACATTTGGTCCCTTTACAGTAATTTCACCTGCTTCGCATGCAGCTGCTTCCCTCGTATCATCTGCCAAGACTTTAAGCTGTGACGGGAAAAGCGGCTTCCCTGCAGAACCAAGTTTCCTGATACTATCTTCTGGAGACAATGTCACAATTTGCGAGGAAGTTTCGGTCATTCCATATGTTTGATAAACAGGAACGTTCTTCACTACACATTCCTCTAACAGTGACAGTGATGCAGGCCCACCGCCTAAGAGCATACAGCGAAAATAATCGGGCAGCTTATCTTCATGTAATTGTTCGATCACACGGATTAAGGTCGAACCGACAACGGACATAATCGTCACATGTTCTGAATCAATATCCTGCAATGTCTTCTCGGCATCAAATTTCTCGTGGAGAACAATTTTCATTCCATAAATGATGCATTTCATTAAAATAGAGTATCCGCTGATATGGAAAAGCGGTACCGCGCAAAGCCAACAGTCATTCTCCTGCAGACCAAGATTCAAGGCAGAACCTGTCGCACTCCACCAATGATTTCCGTAAGTCTGAATCACCCCTTTTGGATGACCGGTTGTACCGGAAGTATACATAATCGTACAGATTTCTTCCATATCTACTTCTGTACACTCATTTGGCTTACAAAATCTCACGCTAGAGGCTAACATTTCCTTCGTAACTTGCGGAAAATTCGTAATCTGAAAGAGGATCTTTTCTCTCTTTTCAGCAAAGAGATCCTCACTAATTAGAAAAGCTGCTTGAGAGTCCTTTACTTGCCAAACAAGCTCTTCAGCAGTTAAGCGATTGTTTAATATCACCGCACGAACGCCCAGAAGTTGTAAAGCCAATAGAATAATGGCAGTATCTAAATGATTTTGCAGCAGGACCGCTGCAAATTGCTGCCTTTTCAGTCCGCAAGTATTTAATTTACCGGCCATCTCATAAGCCGCTTCGTACAATTCAGAAAATGTCAGTGTCTGTCCTGCAAACGAAATAGCAGAACGATTCGGTGTTAAAAGGGCACGTTGTTTCAGCCAATTTGGCATGAGTTGTTTCAATCTTCTCACCATCTCCATAGAAAAAACAGCCTGATGGTTGTCCACCAAGCTGCAATATTTTTCATCCATTTAATCAAGGGAATCTTGGGAATTGTCCAAAATCCGGTTTCCGTTTTTCTTTAAAGGCATCGCGGCCTTCTTTTGCTTCATCTGATGTATAGTAAAGCAAAGTAGCATCTCCAGCTAATTGCTGAATGCCAGCTAAGCCATCTGTATCCGCATTAAATGCTGCTTTCAAGAAACGCAGTGCCATTGGACTTTTGCCTAAGATCTCTTCACACCATTGAACGGTCTCCTCTTCAACTTTATCAAGAGGAACGACTGTATTCACGAGTCCCATATCTAATGCTTCCTGTGCGTTATATTGACGGCATAAGTACCAAATTTCACGTGCCTTTTTATGTCCGACCATTCTCGCTAAGTATCCTGCACCGTAGCCGCCGTCAAAGCTGCCTACATTTGGTCCAGTCTGACCAAAGATCGCATTATCTGCAGCGATCGTTAAGTCACAGACGATATGTAATACATGACCTCCACCAATGGCATAGCCTTTAACCATTGCAATGACAGGCTTTGGAATCACACGAATTAAGCGCTGCAAATCAAGCACGTTTAAACGAGGGATTTGATCCTCACCAACATAGCCGCCATGACCTCGTACCTTTTGGTCTCCACCCGAACAAAAGGCCATATCTCCTGCACCCGTTAAAACAATAACACCAACGTTTGCGTCATCGCGCGCAAAAGCAAATGCATCAATTAATTCCATTACTGTTTTCGGACGAAAAGCATTGCGCACTTCCGGACGATTAATGGTAATCTTCGCAATTCCATTATAAGTTTCATAAAGAATGTCTTCATATTGGCGTCCTGCAACCCATTCAACTGCCATAAATAATTCCTCCTTTAATAAAAAACAAGATAGATAAACCCCCAAATTAATGGTTATTAGCTGCCATCTTTTTATTCATCTATCATCATGAGTTCGACAAGAATCTCTTCACTATTGTACCAAATATATCCGGATTTTCCACATGAATTGCGTGACCGCAGTTCTCAACTTTCAGCCATTCACAATTTCTAATCCTTGCAGTCATTTTTTCGGCAATCAAACAAAACTTTTCGTCGAGACGACCGGTAAGTAAAAGGGTTTCTGCTTCAAGCTTATGTAATTGCAGCCACCATGATGGCTGTGCACCTGTCCCCATCCCTGCCAAGCTATTATGCAGACCAATGACGCAATTTGTTAGACGCTGCGCCCTTATGGTTGATTGCACAGCAGGCGCAAGCCCTTTTTGCGTTACGAATAGCGGAATATTCTCCCAGTAATCAACAAATTTTTCGATTCCCTGTTCCAAAATAAATTTCCCAAGTTTTTCGTCCTGTCCTCTTCTATTTTCCCTCTCTGTTTCCGATTCTAACCCTGGAGAGGAACTTTCAAGAACCAATTTACGTACGAACTCAGGATACAAAACAGAAAAGCTTAATGCCAGACGACCGCCCATTGAATAACCCAATATATCGGCCTTTTCTATCCGCATCAACTCTAGAATCTTCTTTATATCTTTTACAACAGATCGTACATCGTAACGCTCAATTTCTTGAGGTGAATCGGATTTCCCATGACCAATGATATCAATTGCAATCAGACGGTTATGCATACTCCACTGCTGATAAAAAGGCTCCCATGTACGAGAATCACCTGTAAATCCATGAAACAATAGAAGAGGAAATCCGTCCCCTTTCTCCTCTATATAATATGTCACACCATCGATTTCAACATTCATTTGCCCAAATCCTTCAGCGCATTTATTTCCCGGGAAACAAAATTCCACAATTCACGATGTTCTTTTACATTATCATAGCGGTCTGTTACGATTTCCATCACTCTCAAACCCTTTTTCTCCCGATCCTGTAATAATGCGGTTTTAAAGTGCTCCCAATCAGTTATCGATGTGAATTCACCACCATACATTTTTACCGCATGACTAAAATCTAAATCCAATGGCGTACCGTATAAGCGCTCGAAATGCTTCGGATGATTTGATTGAGGAAGAAAGGAAAAAATGCCCCCGCCATTATTATTTATTACGAGAATCGTTATATTCAGTTGTTGCATTTTCGCTGCTACCAATCCATTCAAATCGTGGAAAAAGGTTAAATCCCCGACGATTAAATACATCGGTTCGGAAACGACTGACGCACCAAGCGCTGTAGAAATCGTTCCGTCAATTCCGTTGGCCCCTCTGTTTCCCATCACCTTTATCCGCTTTTGATTGTAATGGAAGAAGGAATCCAAGTCTCGGATTGGCATACTGTTGCCAACAAATAACGTTGCATCCTCCGGCAGTAGTTCTGCCAGCTGATAAAATAGCTTTCCTTCACTTAATTCATTTGTTTCATTTATTTTAGCGAGTGCCTGTTTGGCTGAAGCATTCAATTTCTTCCATGTTCCAGCGTAAGGGGAAGGTTCTCTTGCAGTAAGTTTTTTAGCTGTTTCCAAACAGAATAGCGTCTCCCGGCAATACACCATATTTGTAGATAACATAGAAGGATCGCGCCAGCCGACTCCACCATCCACCACAACTTGAACGGCAGAACGATTTTCTTTTAAGAAAAATAACAACGCTTTAGATACCGGCATTGCCCCAAAACGAATAATTAAATCTGGTTTTAATTTATTCTTTATCTCATCAAAGCGTAAAAAGACATCGTACGTATCGATGATCCATTCTTCACTATGTTCACCGCTGCGCAGCTGTGAAAGAGGATCTGCTACAATTGGAAATTGCAGTTTTTCCGCAAGGGCTGTGACAGCAGCAGAAAAATTTGCATCTTCTATTTGTCCGCAAATAATGATCCCATTTTGTGAAGATTGCAACCGTTCTGCATAATGAATAAGTTCTTCCTCTTTTAACGAAATCGTCGGCTGTGTTATTTTTACATAGCCTGATGCCCGTTCCACCTGAGTAAATAACTGTTCATTGTCCAACACAGGAATCAACGGTTCCCGTAAAGGAAAGTTTAAATGTACAGGTCCCGCAGGCATAAGGGCCGCTGTAGCAACCGCCCTGGCACATACCGTACGCGCATAGCGAACCATGTCTTCTGAATGCTCAGGTAAAGCCATTTCGACAAACCATTTTACATGATGCCCATATAAATGAATTTGGTCAATGGTTTGCGGAGCGCCAACATCCCTTAATTCATGCGGGCGATCCGCCGTTATGACGACCAAGGGCACACGTGAGATTTTCGCCTCGGTAATGGCCGGATAATAATTTGCAGCCGCCGTTCCTGATGTACATAACAGTGCGGTCGGTTTTTGCGATGCCTTTGCAATTCCGAGCGCAAAAAAAGCAGCCGCTCTTTCATCGACATGAATATGAATACGCAGCTCCGGGTGTTCAGCCATCACCATGGCAATAGGTGTTGACCGAGAACCGGGGCTTATAACAACATCTTCTACTCCTGACTGTACAAGCTCAGATACAAATGCAGCAATATAAGTTGTCATTGCAAGCTGATGACTCATGATTTAATTCCCCCAAGCGCAGATAACATCGGTTTAAACTTTATCTTTGTTTCCTCGTATTCTGATTCAGCTTCAGAATTTTCGACCACACCGCAACCGGCAAAAATAGAAGCCTCATTCTCTTGAATGATTCCAGAACGGATGGCTACAGCAAACTCGCCGTTTCTCTGATAATCAAACCAACCAATCGGACCGCCATAGAAGCCACGATCCAAATCCTCTACTTCTCTAATTTTCAGCAAAGCATCCTTTTTAGGTACCCCTCCAAGCGCAGGAGTTGGATGCAGTCTTTCAGCAACCATTAAAAGAGACGTACCCTGATTAGGCTTCCCTTTTACCGGTGTATATAAGTGCTGAATATGCCTAAGCTTTAAAAGCCTAGGCTCATTTGGTATGTTCACCTCGGAACATGTATCCTCAATCGCTTCTTTAATCATATCAACAACATGTTGATGCTCACCCAAGTTCTTTTCATCGTGTAAAAGCATTCTACCCAGCTCTTCATCCTCCGCTTTGCTCGTTCCTCTTGCAATTGAACCCGCTAAACAAGTGGAGTAAAGTTGGTTATTTTCCATCTTCACCAGCCGTTCCGGAGAAGCCCCGATAAAGCAGTCTCCGTCTGATTCAAATGCAAATACATAGCTGTCACTCTGCTCTGACAATAGGTTTTGCAGAACACGCTCAGCTTGAATTTCCGCATCAAACACAAGACGAAGTTCTCTTGCTAAGACTACTTTTTTGGGGCCGCCTTTTTTGATATCCTCTACAACCTGTGTGACCCCTTGTTTCCAATTTTTCGGTTTTATTTCAATCTGTTCCGTTAAAACAAATGATTTAAACGCAAAACTCTGTTTCATTGAACTGAATAATTCTTGTCTTTCCTGCTCCAGTTTATCATAAACTGAGACTGAATCCTCAGGTGTACAGACAATATTCGTTGTCAAATAGGCCTCTCCGGCAATCATACTTAACATAAACTTTGGAATATGAAACAGGGAATCGGCATATTTGGACCAAAGCTTTGTTTTTTTCTTAAGTGGGTCGAATGAAAAACCGCCAAAAGCGGTTGGGCCTGTCCCCGCTATATGATAATGATCAAAAATGATCGCTTTTTCTAAGAATTGGTTCCATTCTCTTTCAACATGAAAAAAGCGATCAGTTGTCTGATCCGATTCAATTTGTTTGGCTGTTCCCAAGCCAACTATGTATTTTTCACCAGCAGGTTCTTTCCAAAAAAACCGTTCTCCGGCATATCTTTCTTTTCCATGTGCAAAAAACATGAAAGGATCAATGAAACCAATGTTATGAATTTCACTTACCAAAATGGAGGCAGATTCTTTTTTTGCTACCTCAATTGCTATGTGAATTCCCTCTTTTAGTTCCGTCTGTTGAATGGTAACCAAAAAAATCCCTCCAAACAAGTCGCTCTCCTAATCAAATACGCCTTGGTGTATTTGTGCCCAGATTTTATCGAGTCCACTCGATAAATTACCTTTGAAAATCTGAGGCATCCGCCGGAGGCTTTTGATTTTATTCAGCCAAGATTTAAATATAATTAAAGTTTAATTTTGCTTTTTATTTATATCAACATATGGAAGTTAAATAAATCTGCTGAATAAAGTTAAAATACCTACATTATCATAACATAACCGTTATTTCTTTGCCATTATCCGTCTCTTTTCCTTATTATTAGAATTTTCTTTTAGGTCCATTCGAAATGAAGCCCCGTCAATTTCCCACGAAATAGCCATTGACACCCACTGCTTCTTTTCCTAAACTTAATTAGTATCGAATTAAGGACAAGATATAACACTTTTGTATTGTATTTCACTTCAATACTATCTAAATCGATCATAATTTACGGGGGATATTTTTCTATGCAATCACAAATTCAAGCTAAGACATCTCCAGCGTTTAAGAAGAAGGATAAGAGCTGGAAGGTGTGGTGGCGTTTAACCCGCCCTCATACATTAACCGCTGCATTTGTTCCGGTTATTTTAGGAACTGTCATTGCCATGACGCAGACAGAGATTCATTTTAGGCTTTTTATTACGATGCTGATTGCCAGCCTCCTTATCCAAATTGCCACGAACTTATTTAATGAATATTATGACTTCAAACGAGGACTTGATAATGAGGAATCCGTGGGAATTGGCGGAGGAATCGTACGTGATGGCGTTAAACCGAAAACGATTATGAAAGTGGCCCTCATCTTATATGGCGTTTCCCTATTGTTTGGTGTCTATATTTGTATGAACAGCAGCTGGTGGATCGCAGCAGTCGGATTATTCTGTATGGCCATGGGCTATTTATACACTGGAGGACCAATGCCGCTTTCCTACACACCTTTTGGTGAACTGGCATCCGGTCTTTTAATGGGAATGTTTATCGTATTAATTTCCTTTTTCATCCAAACAGGAACAGTTTCACTCGACAGCATTCTTATTTCTACACCGATTATGATATTGGTTGGATTAATTAATCTTGCCAATAATATTCGCGACTTAGAAGGAGATAAAGAACATGGACGCAAAACTCTTGCCGTGCTGTTCGGCAAAAGAAAGGCTGTCATTTTCATGGCTGTGATGTTTGCTGTTTCCTATCTTTGGGCTTTTGCACTAATCGGATTTGGTATTATTACACCATGGATCGCATTAATTGTTCTTAGTATTCCAAAACCGATTAAAGCCATTAAAGAATTTTTTAGAAATTCAACACCGCCGCAAATGATGCCAGCGATGAAGGCTGCTTCGCAAACGAATACAATTTTCGGTGTATTATTGTCCGCCGGTATTGTTATCGGATATTTTTTATCATGAATATCTATCGCTCAAGGCTTCTGCAGAAAAGCAGGGGCTTTTTTCCATTCTAAGGGTTTCGTTATGTTTTAAAAGTAAACGTTCATACTAAGTTTAAGCAAGCAATTTAGATGCAGATGGGAATGGAGATAACTATGCTGACAAATCAACAACTTAGTGTTTTAAAACAATTATTATTAGATGATCAAAAAGAGATGGACCACCAGCTAGAAGCAAATAAAGAAGGAAGCCTTGAAGGAATGTCACACCGAGACACAGTCGGTGAGCTATCCCTATATGATAATCATCCTGCAGATATGGGAACAGAACTGTATGAAAGGGAAAAGGATTTCGCCCTCGAGGAGCATGCCGATTCACAATTGAATAAAGTGAATGCCGCATTACAGGCAATAGAAAACGGAACATATGGAAAATGCCAAACCTGTGGAGAAGATATCCCCTATGAACGTCTTGAAGTCATTCCAGCTACGCTCTTCTGTGTAAAACATAGCCCGGATCAAGAGCGTCAAGGGGATCGCCCAGTCGAGGAAGATGTACTAGAATTTGCTCATGGAAACCATTTTCAGCACCATCAATTCCGTGAAGTCATCGATAATGAAGACAGTTTCCAGGAAGTGGCGCGTTATGGTACTTCAGAGACCCCTTCTGATTTACGCGGTGATTACGAAGACATTAATAGCCTATATAATGTTGGTCACGATGACGAAGGATTTACGGAGGATATCGAAACTTTTATCGCAACTGACATAACAGGAAAAGAAGTCCAGGTTTACCATTCAAAAAAGCATGAGCAATATGAAGCCATGCTTGATGATGAGGGACTAGAAACACTTTGGGGTGATGTTCATTATCATGTGACAGATGGTTATGTAAATGAAAGTGAGAACGAAGCTGAAAAAGAGGATTGGGAAAACTTCCCGTTTAAATAGATTTTTTTATAAAAAAAGGATGTCTTCAATTTATACTTGAGGACATCCTTTAAAGACTGAAATATATATTATTTTTCAAAATACTGAGTGATTTCATTTTTATCTGACAAGTATTCTTGTAATAATTCTTTAAGTTCCTTTTCGTTTGTAATACTGCTTAATTCTTTACCATACCATTTTTGTAATTCTGTTTTATTGACTTTAAGGTTTTGCTTTCCAAAATCGTATTGAACCCATTCTGCATTTTTCACCAACGCTAATAAATAGGTTGAATTACACAGAGCTAATTCCTTCATATTCTCATCATTCAGCTCAGGTGATTCCGCATCAATATCATATTTCAATATAATACCATAGGGTTCTTCTTTCGTTTCAAGCGCAAATTCCTGATAATACTCTTTAAATGGCAGCTGCGTAATGATCGCCCCTACTGCACTATTATCGCCTACAAGTGAATCCTTATATTGAAAAACATCTTCTCCCGAATCGGCTGCATTATTGCACCCTGTTAGAACGAGCAGTAAAAATAAAGTGAAAATAAAATAGAATGCTTTCCCTCTCATAGTGATTTTCCTCCCCTTGTTTCCCATACTTATTCTTCATTTTATCATAATTATTCCTGTATTTATCTCGTTAATCGGCTGAAATAGGGACAGAATTATGCATATTTTGTGACTCTGACTAACGTAAGGAAACATAAAAAGACATAAAAAGAGTATAAAACTATTAATAGTCTTATACTCTTTTTATGTCTTAATGAATGACCCCTACGGGATTCGAACCCGTGTTACCGCCGTGAAAGGGCGGTGTCTTAACCGCTTGACCAAGGGGCCAAATGGCGGAGAAGGAGGGATTTGAACCCTCGCGCCGGTTGCCCGACCTACACCCTTAGCAGGGGCGCC